>NZ_JBIOAG010000006.1:0-62679 GCF_043951795.1 Liberiplasma polymorphum
ACTGTGAGTAAAAACACTTATATTAATGTTAGAGTAAATGAAGAAACAAAAAAAGAAGTTGAAGACATTTTAGATATACTTGGTATAAATATGTCTACTGCGGTTGATTTATTCTTGAGCCAAATCATTTTAAATAAAGGATTACCTTTTAAAGTAAAATTGCCAAATAAGGGTGCAGCAGAAAAAGAACAAGAGTTGGCTGAAGCATTAAATTTAACTGGAGGTAAACCATACCCTAAAAAGTTAATAAAAATTATCAATCTTTATGCACGTGGAGATATTGATTATGATGTAGCGCTATATGCTATCAAGAAAACCTATGAGAAAGATAGACTGAAAGATATATCAGATGATCTTTTAGAAGAATATGAAGCTGCCTATAAAAAACTAGCTGAGTAACTATATGTTTGGATCTATTATTCATCTTTGGATAACTAATCTTTTTTGGTTGGGGATCCTTTTTTATTTTGAATACATGCTAAATGCCAAAAAATCTAAATATTGGTAAATTACATCAGTTGAAACTATTTACCATAGCATTATTTTTTCTTCTAATTAATCTTGTTTACTTTACCATTAAATAATGATATAATAATTATATAAAAAATATTGTATTATTGAGGTGATAATATGAATGCAAGTATAATTATGGATGCTTTCGATGAAAGAGAACCTATTGTTAGAGATGAGATTCAAGATGTATTAAAGATTGAAAATATCAACACTTTAAATCAAATGGTTTCTTATTTGGTTTCTTTTGGTATATTAAAACGTTACGAAAATGGATTATATTATATTCCTAGTTCAACAAAGAAATTCTCGCATTTAAAACCATCACTTAAAGATGTTATAAATAAGAAATATTTACAAGGCAATCAAGGCATTAGGATAGGTTCATATTTATTAAATAAGTATAGATTTACTTCCCAAGTTTCTTCATTTTATGAAATTTTATCAAACAATGTATCGATACATACAAGATCTAAACATTTATACGATGGTAAAGTGGTTGTGTCTTATCCGCCATTTCAAATCAACAAAGATAACATTCATATTTTAGAATTCTTAGAGCTTATTAAATATTTGGTTTATAGTGATTACAATATAGAGAAATCAAAAATTCAGTTACAAGACATTTTAAAAAGCCAAGGAATAAAAAAAGAAGAAATTATACATTATAGTGAGCATTATAAAGGTAAGAGATATGCTGGCTTTAGACGAACCGTACATAGTGTTTTAGTAAAACTATGCATTTGAAGTTCAAATGCATATAAATGATTAAATAAAACAGTTATATTTGTTACTTCGGATAAACTACATTATATGTCAGAAGAGGTGTAATATGAAAAATTTAGATAAATTAACAAAAAACGAACTTGTTAAAATATTGAAAACGATTCTTAAAGATCATCCTGAATATTTTTCTCTTATTAAGGAAACGAAAATTAAAACAGTAAACCCAGAGAAAGTTTTGAAAGCTATTGAAAAAGAGGTAGCAAATCATACAGGAAGTGTATTGAAAGCATACCAAATTTATCAGGGCTATAAAATTAATGATTCTAAGTCAAAATCATTCATGGGAATAGCCTATGAGTTTGCAGGCCATTTATTTGTAGAAATCGACCTTTATGGTGGAAAACCCACTGAAGAGTTGGTTGACATTGCCTTAGAAGTCTTTGAAGATGCTTGCTCTCTAGCTGTTGAATATATGGATACTTCTATAGTCAATTCTTTATATGAATCATTGCATTCATCTATTTATAATGACGATATAATAGAAGAGTTTCATGATGTGATGAGCTATTGTGGTGGTTTTGAGTTGCTAGACGATTGAACTTTGATTGACAAACAGGACAGCTTAGATAATGCTTCATGTATCAATTGAGAGTTAAAATAATTGCAGAATCGAGTTTCTGCTATTATTTTTAAAAGGATATGCAAAATGCCAATATAATAAAATATTGGTAAAATGCATTGAGATAACTACTGACAAAGTATATAATGTAATTAAAGGTGGTGTTTGTCATGTCAGATGGTATTAAGCTAGATGTGTTTGAGAGAAGTAAATATATTTTAAAAGAGGATTTGGTTGATTACATAAAAAAATCTACTGATTATGAAAAAGACTCATCAATTAGATGGGTTATACATGAACTTGTCAAATCAGGGGACATTACAAAAGTAGATTCCAAACACTACTACAAAGGTGTGCTTAAGGATTATTCGCCAAAGGTAGAGACGAAAAAAAAGAAACTATTAAAAAAATTAATAAGCGAAAGGTATCCTGAATTAGATATAGTAATTTATGAGACAAATATATTTAATGAATGGATAAATCATCAATTATCTCGAAATGTCATTTTTGTTGAAGTCGAAAAATTTTATATGGAAGATGTCTTCACATATTTACGTGATCACATGACAAATAAGATCTTGTTGAATCCTACAACTGAAAACTATTATTTATATTCAGAAGACGATATAGTCATTGTTTCAAGTTTGGTAAGCCGTGCTCCAATGAACAAAGAATCATATGAAATCAAAGCTGAGAAACTTATCGTTGACTTATTTTCTAGTGATTTAGTGTCCAAGTTAATTAGTCAATCAGAATATGTGACTATTATTGATAATATTTTTAGAATGTATAAGGTCAATATAAAAACCGTTTATTCTTATGCAAAAAGAAGGAATTTAATTGAAATTACGGAAAAATTTGTAAAAAAATATGATCCTAGTGAGGTAACTAAATGATTAGTAAAAACTCATTTACAAAAGCGCACATAAGATCCATTAAGAAAACATACAAAAACTTAGATGAGTTTTTAATTGAGCGTATGATTTTTGCTTTTGGTTTACTAGAAAGTTTGGTAAGAGTTAATTTGCCTTTTGTATTTAAAGGTGGAACATCACTTGTATTATTACTGAATAAACCATATCGATTATCAACAGATATTGATATCATTGTTGAACCTCATATTAATCTTGATGAGTTTTTAAATGAAGCTGCTAAAATTTACCCCTTTATTCGAAAGGAAAAACAAGAAAGAAGAGGTAAGAATAATATTACTAAAGAACATTATAGATTTTACTATCAGTCACCTTCTAGTGAGCAAGAGATTCCAATACTACTAGATGTCTTGTTTGAAAATCATGGGTATAAGAAAGTTCTATCCGTACCTATTAAAAACAGTTTTTTAGAACAAGAAGGTGAGTCATTGTTTGTACAAGTTCCATCGATAGAATCCATTTTAGCTGATAAACTCACTGCTTTTGCGCCTAATACTACAGGTATTGAATATGAATACTATAATAAAGATGGTATATTAATTACTAAATATTTAGAAGTAATTAAGCAATTTCTAGATGTTGCGAAACTGTTACAAGATGCCAAAGATTTTAATATTATCAGTGCATCTTACTCGAAAATTGTCATGCAAGAAATAGAATATCGAGGTATTGATATTACTGAAGAAATAGCATTAATGGATACATTTAACATGTGTTTAACAATCGTTACACGAGGTGCTTTGTTTAAAGAAGACTATTCAAAACTTTTAAAAGGAATTCATAGTATTCAAAATCATGTATTTGGAGTTAAAGTAACTGGAGAAAGTGTTGTTGAGTATGCATGTAATATAATGCTTCTAACAGCTAAACTTATCAAAAAAACAAACGCTATCAAAATTGATGTTCCAAATCAAATAATACCTAAAGAATATAAAAACATTAATCGACTAAAAAAGGTAAGTATGGAATCCTATAATAAAGCTGTTACAGCTTTAAAACTGTTAGATATTGTCTAAGTGATCAAGCTTCATGGGGAAGGAAACATATTAAATAAATCTTTGTTTGATTTGGAGGAGGTAAATCAAGATGAGTAATCAAGAAGAAGGATATATCAAAACAATTAAAGAACTAAGAGAAGAAAATAAGAATTTAAAGCTTCTTGTTGATAAGTATAAAAAAATCATCGATGAACAGGGTTGGGTAGTTGATGATAATCCAAATCAAATTATTAATAGACCTAATCATATTAAATTAAATATATTTTTAGATTATTTCAAAGGTCGAGAAGATTGCTATGCGATAAGGTTTGAAGGTAAAGAAAGTTCTGGGTATGCGCCAAAATATAAATCTGAATTTAGATATTCATCGAATGAAAATAGGCTAGGCGTAAGTAAGAAAGACCTATATGAGCCGTTTACAAAAGAAGTGGTTGAATTACATCTCAAAGGTAATCAAACTGTTGGTCTGTATCCCATGCTTGATGATCAAAAAACCTATTTTCTTGCAATTGATTTTGATAAGCAATCATTTAAAGATGATGTTAAAGCATTTACTCAAGTTGCAAAAAGCGAAGGGTTTTCACCACTGATTGAGATATCAAGGTCTGGAAAAGGAGCACATATTTGGTTTTTCTTTCAAAACAAGGTGCTAGCAAAAGAAGCTAGGACCCTCGGTAAAATCTTATTATCGAAAACCATGCTTGAACAACGATCTCTTTCTTTAGATTCATACGATAGAATGTTTCCTGCTCAAGATTTTATTGATGATAATCAAATAGGGAATCTTATTGCCCTACCTTTAAACGGAAAAAGCGGTCAAAAAGGAACCACACTTTTTGTTGATGATAATTTCAAACTATTTGAAGATCAATATGGTCAATTGGCTCATACTAAGAAAATAACAGAGGAAGAGCTTCGATACTTTTTAGAACAAGCAAAACATTTCGAGTCATCTGAAGTTGTGTCTAACAAAATGAAATCACTGGATATTCGCCCTTTGGATTTCTTAAACAAGCTGACACTAAAGGTTAGTAACGAGATTCGAATATCCAAATCTGCCCTTACACCACGTTCTGAGCAGTTTTTTATGAGATATTCATCTTTATTAAACCCTGAGTATTACAAGAAAAAGGCAATGCGATATAGCACATACCAAACACCTAGAATCATTGAATTGTTTAAAGAAGATAATGAGTCGTTATATTTACCTAGAGGTCTGCTTGACAAAATCATTAATGAGCTAAAGACAGCTAATGTTGATTATGATTTGATTGATGATCGTCAATCGAAAATAATACCTAGACAAATTAAGATGCACGTTGATCTTTATAATCATCAAAAGGTTCTTTTTAAAGAAGTCATTAAATCTAATCAAGGGATTATTGTAGCACCTACCGGTTATGGTAAAACTGTATTAGGGATAGCTTTAACTGCACACTTACAAATGAATACTTTAGTTCTAACTAATCGAGTTAGTATTTGCAAACAATGGAAAACTCAAATTTCTGATTTCTCTAATACTCAGGACATAGGCATTTGCTATGGTGGAAAGTGTAACCTAGGAAATAAAATTGATGTGGCAACATTTCAATCTCTAAACAGTTACGAATCAATTGAAAAACTTAAAGATCATTATGGTTTAATATTGATTGACGAAGTTCATCATCTAGCTGCCTATACTTTTGAGCAGGTTATTCGAACCTTTAGTGCAAAACATATTTATGGTCTGACAGCAACCCCTAAAAGAAGCGATGGATTAGAAACAATAACAGAGATGCTAATCGGTGGTATTATTGCTGAGGGTATGGCAATAAAAAATAATGTTCAAAAAGATTTATATATTCGGTTTATGGACACGCAGTTTACTTTTGAAGATGATATACACGATATGACAAATACCATCATGTATGACAAAGGTAGAAATAGAATAATAGTAGATGATATCCTATATAATATTCATAATAATAAAACGGTTTTGGTATTGTCAGAACGCGTTGAGCATCTTAATATATTGAAAGAGCATCTTAGGTCTAAGGTGAAAAATCTATTTGTTTTGCATGGTAAACTATCACAAAAAGAAAAAAATATTATGTTTGAAACAATTAAGAATGTTGATGATTCATTTGTTATACTAGCAACAGGAAAATATATAGGTGAAGGGTTCGATGACGACAGGCTAGATACATTACTAATAACAATGCCATTCAAGTGGAAAGGGACACTAGCACAGTATGTAGGCAGGTTAAATAGACAAAGACAAGGTAAAAAGGAAGTATCAGTATACGATTATGTTGATATCCAATCTCGGATATATTCGAATATGTTTTTAAAACGACAACGAGGTTACAACTCTCTAGGATTCAACTTAGTAAGTGAACTTGAAACAAAACAGTACTTGTATAATATTGATAACTATGATGAAAAACTTATTGATGATATAAAGTCAGCAACTGATTCCATTACATTTATGATTAAAAATAGCCATACAGGAAAACTTAACAAACTTGTTGCTAAAACTAAATTAGAGACTAAAGAAATCAAACATAGTGTAAACTTGATTATAGTTGACGAATATATTGTATGGTATGGTTCAATAAATCCGTTTACCTATTCATCTATTCAAGAAGACAGCATAATGCGAATAGAAAATAAGGCGTTAGCTAAAAAATTAATTCAATCAGAGTAAATCTAAAATAAAACAGGATCTTAGCAAACTTTGCTAAGATCCTGTAATCCACTTAGGGATATGATATTTAGAAGTTGTCGATAGATACAACCCTGATGAATTATCAATGCTATTACCATCTAGTATCTCTTTAAGAAAAGCGATAGTTCTTTTCTTAGGTTTGATAACTTTAATGGTGTGTTTCATGATATTTTCATCGTATGTAGTAATGAATGAAGAGATATAATGGTTGAAGCCTTCTAGATTGATATTATGGATAGAGTCAAAATGCTCTAAGATATCGATAAATTCAATATGTTTTATAATATCAGCATTAATTTCAGAATAAATTCTAATAAACTTGGTATTTTGAATTGTTCTCGTTTTTTCTTCAATATGGTTTACATAATAAGTATAATTTGATGGTTTCGTAGATGTTAGTTTTAACCTGTAATATAATGATTCACCAACCGCAAAACCTAAACCATGATATGGTAACATAAATTTCTTTATATGTTTATGCGTTAGTGGAACTTGGTTTCCATCTTTATATTCAGGACTATAGTAAAGTCCTTTAGCGACTTTAATAAGCCGATTATTTTTCACCATTCTAGATAATACTTGATAATAGTTTACTTCATTAAATAGGGGATGGAAATGATCATGATAGATTTTGCTTGCATCATAGATGACCCCTTTTTCAAGCATTTCACAAGTTCCTGTAATTAAGTCTGATTCTTTCATCTTGCACCTCTTTCC
This sequence comes from Liberiplasma polymorphum, assembly GCF_043951795.1. Lineage (NCBI taxonomy): Bacteria > Bacillati > Mycoplasmatota > Mollicutes > Liberiplasmatales > Liberiplasmataceae > Liberiplasma > Liberiplasma polymorphum. Next base: position 7,210 of record NZ_JBIOAG010000006.1, read on the forward strand.
TATCTATTTTATCATGAGATATTCATAATATAATCATGTTTTTACACAAAAAATTAGACCTCTGCAAATTAACGAAAAGAAATCCATTTTCATATTGAACTTGACATTATGGACCCTTTACTAACAACAGTAGGTTTAACTGAAACCCTTCACTTTGAACAGTCGGTTTTATGTATTTTCTATACACCTTTATTAAATGAACGTATTAGAAAAATAAATGTATAACATACCTTATTATCAAAGAGTAAAAACTATGTGAACTTGACACTATTAAATGTATTTTTTTAATGAACTTGACACTCTAGACCCTTTGTTCACAACTGTCGGTTTCGTGTATTTTTCACTGCAACCTTTGACATATTTGACGTCTTTGTTGCGATAAAAAAAATGACAAAAGCACTTGACTTTTCCACATATATTTCGTTGCACACAACCCCATCTTTTACAACTGTCTATCCTGATGAAAGGCATGTATGTGGCTATGAAATGGCTTTGTTAAGATGGCAAAGTTACACTCTATTTCTTATTGGTTTACAATGATTTATAATGGGTTTTTCTATGATTTTCACTAAGTTTTTAAAATTAATGATTAGGGCCCTTGACCCTTTAGTAAGGACTGTCATTGTGAGAACTGTATGTTATATACCCTTTCTATATTCATTATTATGAAAAGGGCTGATCATGACTAAATTATTTTTTTTCTGGTGTTGTGTTTATAATTTGATGACTTTTTAACTTAATAGTAATCAATACATTTGTGGCAAATATTCTCATATCATTAGAAAAATTCTCACAAAAAGCATACGTTTGTAATTGAACTGGTCTCAGGTCAATTAACTCATTTGTAATGAATATTGTTAACAAAATGGATAAGGCATCTTAAAAAGTATACGAATGTAGTTAAATTGGTTCATGTCAATTTTCCATCAACATACACACTTGTGATAAATATTCTCATCACATTAGTAAAAACTTCTCAAAAAGCATACGTTTGTAATTGAACTAATCACATAGCAATCAACTCATTTGTATCGAATATCATTGTTAGAAAAGATAAGATGTCTTAAAAAGTAAACGAATGTAATTGAACTGGTCTCAGGCCAATTAACTCATTTGTAATGAATACTAACATCAAAAAACATAAGAAGTATCAAAATACAGACAAACGTAATAAAAATCGGTCACTTTTTAAGTTTCCGATTTTTTAGTGTAATTGTAAAAGGAATTATATGGATTCAAAATTTCTAAGCCGCCTATTTCCAATCTGGAATCTTATAGTTACTTCTTGCTGAAAGGAATTTATCGAGAAGGTTATCAATACCCAAATCATCAAGTATGGTTTTTAAGAATGCAATAACATGCTTTGGATACTTCATAATTTTATGGATCTCATAAAATGCTATGTCATCATACATTTTAACAGATGAATCTAAAAATTTATGAAACTGGGTTAGATCAATGTTTGTTATTTTATGAAAACCACAAAGAACATCCACGAGCTGAATAATAGAAGTTGTAGTAGGATCAAAATCAAAAGGGAAGAATAAGAATCTTGCATTACCGATTTTCTTTGATTGCTCGTCTGTTTGATTTGTATAATCAAGATACTCTTTTGCAATAACCTTAGATAGTTTTAATTGATAGTATAATCCATCACCTACTAAAACGCCATGGTTGTTGTTAGAGAAGACATAAGATTTGATTTGATATTGTCTAATATTGACGCGTTTACCATTTCGATATCTAGGAAGATAAAAGATATCTTTTTGAAACATGATAATTGATTCCTCTTTTTTCATGCGATTTATAATTTTAGAATATGTCGATTCCGTGCAAAAATCGATAAAATATCTTTCGTAAATTTCTCTTGAATTAAACAGCTGGTTCTTTGGCAGCTGCAGAATTATTTCTTTCACTTCATTTGTTATATTCATGTTGATCACTTCCTTGTCATAATATGATAGCAGATTAAGAAAAATAATAAAACCGTCTAAAGACTGTAAAACGTAAAATGATATATCGTCTTGACACATCAAACACTAGTGATTTACGAAAACATGCATGGACGATGTGATTTTTAGAACTGTACTTTGTTATGTTGTCGCTATGAAACCAATGTATTTTGTTATGAAAATCATAGTGACTAAACGTCTTTATAAAGAGAAAAAAAGTCATTTTTTTACTTGACTTTTCTGTGAAAGTATGCCTGCACACTGTTCCTAGTTCAAGAACTGTCTGTTAGTGTGTCATATCTTTGCAACCAATGACATCTGTTACATTTAAATTTTCATTAATCATAAAGATGAGTAAAAAACTCTTCTTTTTTAATGGTTTATATTCATAGGGTCCATTTTCATTCATATTTTTAAATAAAGTATAGAGTTATTCCCCATATTAAGCCATTATTTAAAAATAAAATCAGAAATATTTATATGTATATCCTATAATCACTCACACATTATTAAGCAAATGCAACCAAAATGCGTGAGTGTGAACTCATACGCTTTAAAACGGTTAATTTAATATTTTTCTTGAGATTATAAAAAAAGTGGTTTTACCCACTATACATAGAGAATACCTCTTTATATCCTAAGTTAAAAATTATCGGCCAAGTATGTTTTTATATACTTTCTTTGCTGATTCAATATATTCACAACCATTCGTTTTCCAATCTGGTACATGATATGTAGAAGCAGCTGATAATAAACTTCTTAAATCATGTGTAATATTATAATGATCGAGAACCTCACATAAAAATGCAATCGTTTTTTTCTTATATTTAAATTCATTGTAGATGATATGAAAAGTATCTTCACAAAACTGGTTGCTGTATGATTCCATTAATTGTAGAAACCGATGATGAATCACATAAGGCATACTGTCATAGTTTGATAGGATATCCAATAATTCAATATGTGTTTTAACAGTATTTGTTAATGGTGTTTTAATATTTGTAAACTTAAAACTTAAAATGGATTTTGTTTGAGTATCCATATCGTTAACAAAATATGATGTGACTTCAGGTGTTTTTAAAGAGATTTTCTTTCTAAAATATAAAGCATCACCGATTTCAACATACTTGGATGCATCTTCTAAGATATATGCTCTTACTTTCCAAGCAGTAGGTGTTAATCTTGTTGAATCCTTTTTGGGAATATAATAATGAGATCTCATAACTTTTGTGATGATCTTTTTTTCTGCTAATCTAGAGATTGTTTTTAAATAAATGCTTTCTGTAGTATATTGATGCATTTGCTGATCATAAAACTTCTTCAGATCATGAATAGCATCTTTAGGTAATAAACCTATAACGCCAGCGATAAATTGTGTTTGACTCATGGAATGCTCCTTTAATTTTATTGGTTTATTGTAACATGTTCATGCATAAAAAACTATGAGCTTTTAGCATCATTTTAATAAAAATGATACGTCAGTATTTTTGAAACGTTAATGACATGGTGTTTTTTAGGGTAAAAGTAAATTCAAATGCTTAATGACACTATTTTGTGATTATTTTGTAAATCGATCATTTAGATAGAGTGCTCAAGATGTTGGTGCTTATACGATAGACTATGAAACTGATGTATTTTATATGTCGTTTCTGTGTCATCTTATGCGCTTAGCTAAGATAATAAATGATATTTTTATACTTGACTTTTCGGCCGTAGTGTGCTTTGCACCCTGACCCTTTACTTTAGACTGTCGATTGTGTAGTCATGGCTATGAAACGTTATGAAAAGGCTTATATATTTAGAGCCAAATACGATGCAAAAGGTAGTTCATTTACTACCTTTTAGCATAGATTATCGTATTTTTTTTGTTTATATTTTACCCATTATTAATTGTGTTATGTTAAAATTATGCTCCACTTGATTTCTGCATCAATTCTACCTTTGGTTTTGTAAGCACCAGTGTGCAGTGGTGTATTGAAAGCTGCCTTTTTCATTGCCTCAGGAGTTAGTTCTTTATTAGATATATTGATGAATGCAATGTATGTATCTTGACCATCAATAAGGAAACCATCAAAGATGTTGTTAACATTTTCTGGTGTTAGAGCTTCGGTTGGATATTTTAATTCTTTGAAGTGTTTCTTAAGATCTATAGCATGATTTAAACGTTCTTCAATGTTGTTGTACTCATCTTCTATGGCATTATAAATCATACTTTCTTGAATGATCAGTGTTTCTAGTTCAAAAAGCATTATTCGATCTTTTTTATCCTTTATGGTTTTACGTTGCAATCTGTAATACTGTCGCATGTAATCTTCAACTATTTTTTCTTGTTCAGTTAGCTTTTTTGTTAATTTTTGTTTAGAGAGTATGTCATCAACTTGAGCATCAAATAATGCTTCCAAGCGCCCAAATTTTCGCGACAGTACGTTTAGAGAACGGAAGAGGACCTTTGATGTGTGTTTAACGTAAAACTTGGGGACAGATGATTTTCGAAAAAAAGGTATAGGTTCAGCACCCTCTTCATCTATGACACCTATGCGTTTCCGTTTTATAAATCCTTCATGGCGAGTTGAATAAGCAAACTTCTCATAATTGTTTATATCTGTTTTTTCAATTTTTTTTCTTTTTGCTTTTTGCTCTTCAAAAATTGATTGAACTTTATTGTATGTATCTATGTCAATTATAGGTTCATGGTGATTATTGATAATGTATTTAGGTTGCTCTCCATTATTGATAACACTCTTTTTTTCAAGCCCATCAACTTTGATAAAGGTTTTACCATAAGTTATTCTACCTATATAAATTTCATTGGTTAAAATATTTTTAACTTGTTGATAATCGGAAAACTCCCTATCCTTAGCTGTTTTAAATCCTTTTTCTATTAAATAGATAAGGATTTCATTAAGTTTTTTACCTTCAAGAAACTTTTTATATATTTTTCTGACAGCCGATGCGTTTGTTTCATTAATAACATATTTTTTATCTTCATTGATATCATATCCGAATGTTGGATGTATAGGAACTTTACCATTTTTTGCACGGCTTCTATGACCCCAGCGAATATTTGATGATATTTGTTGAGACTCAGCTTCAGCAAGTCCTGCCATCATCGTGAGAATCATATCAATGGTAGTATCTAGTGATGATAGGTTTTCTTTTTCAAAGAAGAACTCAACGCCTTGTTTCCTTGTTTCTCTAATGACATTTAGTGCATCAATCGTATTTCTTGCAAACCTTGATAGAGATTTAACTAATATGAGATCAACATGGCCTGCATAGGCTTTTTTTAATAATGCCTGTAAGCCATCTCGTTTAATCATTGATGTACCACTTTTTCCGTGATCGTAATAAATACCCGCAAAAATGTAATCTGGATTAAATATAATTTCTTTAGCATAGTGTCTAACTTGAAGATCTAAAGATGATTCCTGCAATTCTTGTTTTGTAGATACACGCGCATAAGCCGCGACACGCTTAATAATATGTTTATTTGCATTTTGATTCGTTTCAATAACTTTAATGTCCTTCATATTTAATTACCTCATAGGTGACAATATCCTTTGTAGTTTCATCATAATATTTTCCTTTTAAGAAAGGTTTGTATTTATTTAGTATATCGATGTGCTCGTGTAAATCATCGATAATTGAAAATGTATCATCAATGATATATTTTAGATGGTTTTTACCATCGACGAGAATCATTCCAAAGAAGCTTTTAATAATGCGTTTGTCTTCATAGTTTGATTCAATAAAATTTGTTAATGCATATAGACGTCTTCTTGTGAGAAGTTCTCGATTGATTTGATTTCTAAGATTTACAATGTCGATTTCGCATTGTTCTAGTTTGCCTTCGATTTCTTTATAAATTGTATCGTATTCTTCATCAGACATGCCAGAACGTATTTTACTTCTGACATGTTTTTTTAATTCGTTTGCTAGATCAATACTTTTCTCTTTAAGTTTTTTGAGTGGTACGTGAGAGTTTACTTGTTCCAGGGATTGTTCCATAAATGCTAATAGTGATTTTTGCATATCTTCAGTCTTAGTAAGTTCTTTAATTAAGTGAAGCGTAGCTCGTTCTACCAGTGGTTCATGAATAGAAGGATTATCACAATGATGAGGATTATTTCTATCGGTGTGGCACTTTAACATACTTTTCTTGAATGTAGTTCCTGAGTTATGCATCTTAGAACGATACATGCGTTTACATCTACTACAGTAAACAAGGCCTTTAATTGGTTTTCGTGCGAGATGCTTGTAGCGTTCTAAGTTATCATTGGTTAAGATAATATCTCTTGCGTGAATCATCGTTTGTACGATGTCAAAAGTTTCTCTATCAATGATTGGATTATGATTATCTTTAATATAGTATTTTGTCGCATGGCCATCATTTTCTATGGTTCTATGTGAAAGGTAGTCAACCGTTACCGTCTTTTGAAGCATAAGGTCGCCTGCATATTTTTCATTTTTTAGTATTTCTTTAACAGTATCTGGATACCAAACAACAGCACCACGGCCATTTTCAAATCCTTTTTCTATGAGATGTTTTGAAAGCATTGAGACACCCATACCATTTAAATACTGATTGAAAATGTATCTAACAGTTTTTGCTTGTTCTTCATTAATAACTAATTGGCCATCTTCATCTTTATCATAACCTAAGAAGTTGGTTGTGTTCATCAGTAATTGTCCTTGGGAAAATCGTTTACGAAATCCCCATTTGGTATTTTCACTGATGTTTCTAGATTCTTCCTGAGCAATAGAAGACATGATCGTTAAAATGAAATCAATCTTTGGATCTGCACTACTGATATTTTCTTTTTCAAAATAAATCTCAACCTTGATTTCTCGCATTTCTTTGATAACCGTTAGCATATCTACAGTGTTTCTAGCGAAACGTGAAATAGATTTAGTGATGATCATATCAATCTCACCATTTCTTGCGGATTCTAACATTTTTTGCATGCCAATGCGCTTTTTCATGTTAGTTCCTGTTATGCCTTCGTCAGAAAACATGCCAGCAAATTCCCATTCAGGATTGCTCTTAATACGCTCTGTAAACTCTTTAATTTGAACTTGATAACTGTTTAATTGATCAGTTTCATCAGTTGATACACGAGCGTAAGCTGCAACTTTTCTTTTAACATTAATTTCATTCGTTTTTTCATCTTTGTACTGAATTTTTGGTTCAATGATTTCTACATATGTGTTCATTGGTGAAAACCTCCTTTTTGTTACTGTGTATATTACCTCTAACAAGTTATTTATCAAGTCTATAGTCTTATCTAAAGGGACTAAATTCGATAAATACAAAAAAAACGAGATATGTCCTCTCAATAAGAGAGAACATGTCCCGTTTTCGATTTTCACCATTGATAGTATAACACAGCTTATTGAAGAATAAAACCGTCTTTAGGCTGCATTAATGTAAATTCATCAATATTTTCATCAAAAACATATTTGTAGACAACCCCATCAATCATACTTTTAAAATTTCTATAGTTCATGTGACGGATGATTTCACCATCATAATACATCACTGTCTTATTTGATAAATCTTTAACAAGTCTTGCTCTAGTAAAAAATTGTTTTGTTTCAGTCGTTTTAGAGTTTGAATCGATTTGAAATGGCTTTTCATAATTAAAATCTGGATGATTTTGTTTATCTGCAGAAATTAAATACATTCTTTCTTTGTAGTTCACATCAATCATTTCTTTGCCTTTCATTTGTACAAGTAAACGAGTCCCTGATGGAAGATTTAATGTTACATCATCTGCTGTAAGTAGATAATATAAATAAGTGTATTTATCAGTATGAATATTGCGATCATAACTATAAGCAACTTTTACAACAGGTTTTTCAATATTTGATATGTGATTTACATAAGAGTAATTAAGCATATCTATGTTCGAAAACATATAAAACGTTTTCTCCTCATCAATTAAATCATTTAATGTACAGCGATATAATTTGGATAAAGCTAATAAGTATGAAACGGGAGCATCTCGGTCACCATTCTCATAATTTCTGATTGATGAAACACTAAATTTTTTGTCTAGTAATGTCGCTAGGTGACATTGTGTATACCCTACTCTTTCTCTCATTACTCTACCTATTTTTGAATTTTTATTTTTCATGTTTTTTTCCCTCCATAAAATAGCAAACACAAAAATATTATACATTAAAATATGCTGTTTTATATGATTTTTTGTCATGGAAAATTTAATAATCATTACGTTTGTATTGAAAAACACTGTTAACTATAAAAAACCATAATTTCTTGCGTTTCAAAACTAATGTAATTAGAATATGTTATCCTTATGAAACGCATACATTTAGTAATGAAAATTATTAAATTACAGCTGTGTATTAAGGGAAATTTAAAGTTGTCATATGTGTGATGATTTCAGAAAAAATCTTTTCTCAGAAAAAAATAAATCTGTATTGATAGAATAATTTATGCAAAGAGATTTACTCGAGCGAAGTGATTGGAGAGATCCACTCAAACTTATAAAAATACTTCGATATTTCACCAAGACGATTTTCGCCAAATTAACGTCCCGTGTGTGAAATGTCACATACTGTGTTCAAAGTTGTGTTTGATGGTGTTTAGATATCATCAACAATAAGTTTGATATGGCGTACAAAATTCCCAATCTTTTAGATCGAGTTGATGAAAATCAACTTTTTGTGTTTGTTTTAACCATCAAAATTGGCCGATTTTGAAACTAAAAATCTATAAAGTAAAGGAAAGTGAAGTAAAAGATAAATGGATAAAAAAAAGATAAAAGGTGTTCACTTTGGTTCCACCCAAAGAAAATATCTATATAATTTTAGAAAGAAAAACCGTTACACAATGTTCCAAGTCTCAGAAATGATTGAAATAAGTAAATCGTACTATGAAAGGATTGAAAAAGGGACAAAAGGACAAAGACTATCTTTAAAAACAGCGAATAAATTAGCAACCTTACTCCAGATAAACCTCAATGAACTTTATGATCTAGAAGAGCAATATCTAAAGGAACAATCATATGATTAAAGAACACCCTTTAGAACCTTTAATTGAGTTGTTTTGTGAAAACCTAGATATTAAAAAAAATAGTGTAAGTAGCTATAAGGCATTGTTATTCCGTTATGTAAAATATTTAAAAAGACATAACATCCAATACGCTAAGCGCTCTGACATTATTAATTATAGAGAGCAAATGTGGGAAGAAGGGTTAAGAGCAAATACCATTCAAAAACAAATCGTAGTGATACGTAACTTTTATCAATGGTTAAAAGTAAATCAAAGACAATTAGAATTTGAAGAAATCTATCAGTTTAATATTGCAGAACAAATAAAAGGCGCAAAGATTGATCGTAATTATAAGAAAGAACCCTTAAATAAAGAAGAAGCCATTAAACTAATTGAAATAGCTAAACAAAATAAAACTGATATTACTGGTTATCGTAATTATGCAATCATTCTATTAATGATTATTACAGGTATTAGATCCATAGAAGTTGTAAGGGCAATGAAGACAGATATATCAAAACTATTTAATTTTTCGATTTTATATGTCCATGGTAAAGGAAAAGATGGTGCAGATACTTTTGTAAAATTATCTCAAGAAGTAACTGATGCATTAAATGATTATTTAAACCGTAGAAAAGATAATTCTAGGTATTTATTTGTGACTCATGGGGAAACATCTAGCTGCCAGCAGTTATCATCAAACACACTAAGAAGAGCCATCACTGTTTTAATGAAAAAAGCAGGTATTTATAATGCAAAACATACACCTCATTCATTAAGACATACAACTGCGTATTTAAATCTACAAGCAGGTGGCACTTTAGAATCTACTCAACAATTGCTACGACACAAAAATATCGAAACGACATTAATTTATGCACACAATATAAATCGCATTAACGATGATTCAGAGTTTCGTATTAATAATTATCTTTTTGATGAAGAGGAGGAGGAAAACAAATGATGAAAGAAGATATCACGCATTATACAGTGAATGAAGTGGCAACCAACTTACGTGTTACACAAAGAACGATTTACACCTATATTAAAATAGGAAAATTAAGAGGCATCAAAATTGCCAATAAATGGCGTTTTTCAAAAAAACATATTGATGATTTCTTAAAACAACTTTCAGAAGTGGAGTATCCACGTTATGTCAAAAAGTAGTCTGGGATTAGATTTTTTCAATTTAGATGTCAATATCTTCAATGATGCAAAAATTATAAAATTAATCCATCGTTATGGACCGCTTGGATTTATGTCTTATTATCTAATACTTACCAATGTATTTATGAATGGCTATTATCTTGAGGCATCAACGAGTGACTTGGCTTATATCTTGCTTAATGGGATAGGCGGTAAGTACATCAATGGGAAAAATAAATTACAAGAAATTATTTTGTATTTAGCTTATATTGATTTGATAGATAAGGATTTATTGCATCAAAACATTGTGACTTCTAAAGGTATTCAAAAACGATTTTTAGTAGCAACAAGAAGCCGTAAAAATCAAGATTTATCAAAGTACTGGTTATTAGATGAAGAAGAAACACCAAATGAAATCGTTGAAGAAGTAAAAAAAGAACAAAAGAAAAAACCTAAGAAACAAAAAATTCAAGAAAGAAGAATCAAAGACATCAATGAACATGCGCCTAAGAAGCATTACTTAACAAGTTGTTTAATAGAATATCGATATATTAATGAATACTCTTTAGATATTTATAAATATAATGAACTCTTTGAAGATTTGTTACATCGTTATGATGGTGATACATTATACCAGGCAGTTAGATACTTGTGTAATTATGCATCAAGATCAAATACGAAGATTGATGACCGCTATAATTTTTTTGAAACTTCAATTACAAAAAATTTAGAGCGATTAACAAAAGAACCTAATCATATATCTATAGAAGAACTATTTAAATCATTAATTAATTCATAAATGTGGTGTCACTAATAGATGTGAACATCAGCGAGAACAAAGATATTTCATAGTAATAACTATACGAAAGCATATGTCATAGTGCATTATGATGAATAAGCATTTTCATGAGAAAACATGATTTTAAGGAAATTTATAAAATTTAAGTATAAAAAGTGATTAATGACTGATATCTAAAAAAACATAGATCCATACTGGTAAACAATTACAGTTTTTAATTGCTTAGAAGAAAAACGACTAAAAATTACATTTAAGAGCAATCGAGGAGAAAAACGATGCAAGTAAAAGATTATCTGAGTAGATACCACAACACAAAAGAAAAGATCAAACTTTTAGAAAAAGAAATAGAAGAGTTCATAAGATTAGCCAACTCAATTCCTGGAATTAGTTTTGATCAGTTGCGTGTGGATGGAACGAAAAGTTTAAAAGCACCATTTGAAATATGGATACAAAAAACATTAGAAAATGAGCAAAAAATTACGCTAATGAAAAGAAAGCTCCCAATTATTAAAGGTGAGATTATTGGTGTCATTAATAGGCTTGATGATTCAAGATGCAAAAGATTATTGATCTACAGATATATTGATTGGTTGAGTTGGGATAACATTGCAAAAAATCTGGTATACTCATCTTCAACAGTAAGACGCTGGCATGAAAAAGCGTTGTCACAAATTGCGCTTTCGGAAAAAGACAAGGTTGAACAACTATGACAAATTGTGAAACTGTCAAGGGTGTGATAGGATTAAACTGAGAAAAGTTTATATAGATATGGAATACTGGCTATATAACCAGCCTAGAAGCAAGAAGAATTCATTTAAATATGGGTTCTTTTTTTGTTTTTGCAGAGATACTTGTAGTATTCCAACTGTGAATCTTATGTTTAATAATTAACAGTTGGAGTGATTTAATGAAAGGAAAAATGCTTGATACCTACGAGCGCTGGAAAGAATCCGGAAATTTAGAAACAAAATTAAAAGCAATATCTGAGATGATTTCTAAAAGAGCAACTCAAAAACAAATTGCTCAGTACTTAGGTGTGACTGAAAAGACATTAATCAAGTTACGAAAAGTACATCCTAAATTAGATAAAGCCTTTCAATATGGTGATGAGGAGTTAAAACAAACCTTACTTGATTCCATGTATCAAAGAGCTGTCGGTTTTGATTATGAAGAAACGCAAACCATCATAGAAGAAACCAAGACAGGAACTAAAAAAAGAATTACCAAATATAAAAAGAAATCCTTACCTGAGATAGCTGCGATTAAGTATTTACTGATTATCAAGTTTGGACTTGAATACAACGATAAAAAAGAAGAAATAGAATTGATGAATAAACGCTTAGAAAAAGGTGAGGAGGTTTGGTCGAATGAAAATAGTCATGAAGAAAGTAACCCAATTAAACGAATACGAAAACAATCCGAGAAATAATGAGGAAGCTATAGAAGCAGTAGCCAACAGTATCAAAGCATTCGGCTTTAAAGTGCCTATTGTGATTACTTCCAATCATGTTATCATTGCTGGACATACAAGGCTTAAAGCGGCAATTTCGCTTGATCTAGAAGAGGTGCCATGTATTATTGCAGATGACTTATCAGATGAACAAATCAAAGCATTTAGATTGGCTGATAATAAAACAGCTGAACTTGCGACTTGGGACTTTACTAAACTTGAGTCTGAGTTGTTTGATGTCGATATGGATATGCTTCAATTTGGTTTTGAAGAAATGGAATCACTCATTCCAGATAACGCTACTGATGATGATTTCGATATCGATGAAGAAATACCAGAAACACCTTTTTCACAAACTGGTGACATCTATGAACTTGGTGAACATAGAGTCATGTGTGGAGATTCAACAAGCGAAGTAGATGTTACTAAGTTAGTTGATGGAAAACAAGTTGATATGATTTTTACGGATCCACCATATAATGTGGATTATGAAGGAACTGCAGGAAAAATTAAAAACGATAAGATGGAAGATAATAACTTCTATCTTTTTTTATACGATGCTTTTAATAACATGTTTCAAAATATTAAACCAGGTGGTGCTATCTATGTCTGTCATGCAGATACTGAAGGATTAAACTTTAGAAATGCATTCAAAAATGCTGGATTCAAATTGGCGGAATGTTTAATCTGGGTTAAGAATGCTTTGGTGCTTGGAAGACAAGATTATCATTGGCGACATGAGCCTATTTTATATGGTTGGAAAGAAGGCGCAGCTCATTACTTTGTTGATGACCGTTCTCAAGATACTATCTGGGAATATAACAAACCAAGAAAGAATGAAGAACATCCAACCATGAAACCTTTAGAGTTAGTCGGAAAAGCTATCTCTAATTCATCAAGACGTCATGAAACGATCCTTGATCTATTTGGTGGTTCAGGTTCAACTATGATTGCAGCTGATCAACTTTATCGTCAATCCTGTTTAATGGAACTTGATGAAAGATTTGTGGATGTCATTGTTAAAAGATATGTTAAACATACCAATTCAGTTGATGAATGCTATTTGATTAGAAATGGAAAGAAGTCTCCATTAAGCTCTTTTGAGGTTTTTAATAATATCTTACTATAGTAACAAAAGTGCTTGCTATTATGAGCCTTTAGAGTGATATATATAGTAACCAAAAAATTATAAGGAGACTATAGACTTATGAGTAAAGAACAAAATCTAAAAACATGGATCGAATCATTTAACAAAGGTGAATACGATTCGAAAGATTTACAAACACAGATTAAGGCAGGTTGGTATGATTGGTTTTGCAAAGATGAAAGTCTAGCAAACAAAACCAAACGTATGGGAAACATCGTTAAACAATTTAAAGATAGTGGGAAACTCAATCTTGATAAAACGTATGTTTGGTTTAAAAATAATTGTCCACTGGCTGGACCATTATATGATGATTTCAGAATTGCAGACATTCAGTCTGGCGATACCTTATTCACAATAACGATTAACTGCTTTAGAGAAGAAAAAAGATATACTGTGTACGGTAGAAAGAATGATTTCACAGAACCACTTTTTGAAACAGATAAATCAAGAGAACTTATCAATTGGTTTAATGAAGGGTGGAGTGACAATGTATAAAGAATACAATGCTCATCCTAAAGGACTTAAAACAAGTGATTGTGTCGTTAGAGCAATCACAACTGCGACCAACTCAGACTACCTAGAAACAAGAAAAATACTGAATAGAAAAAAGCGTGAGTTATGCTACAATACTTATAAAGATACTAAGTTCTTATATGAATATTTCCAAGGTTATCCAAGACTCATATTTAAACCAATTAAAGGTGAACCTAGAATTAAAGGTAGTGACTTTACAAAGTTGCATCCAAAAGGAACTTTTATCTTAAAAATGACGGGACACATTACAGCTTGTGTTGATGGAGTCATACTTGACACATGGGATTGTAGTTACCGCTCAGTATATACAGCATGGGAGATTAAGAAATGAAAGTGAATTTTATTCGTAAAGCAGAATACGAAGAACTTATTCCACAAGATGAGTTTGTGATTGAAAAAGAAGTAATTTTAAGTAAGAGGGACTTTGATGAGTTTATTGGTAATCCTCTTGGAGATTACGACTTTATTAAAGATAATAAAAATGTGATGTATTGTGATACTGATGGAGTTTACCACTGTATTTATGTGACATCAAATGAACATGAATTTGGGATTCTCGTAGAAAGCGAAGGCTATCATTATGCGAGGTATGCAGCCTATTTACCTAAAACAAACCTTGGGAGCTAAAAGCTCCTTTTTTTCTACTTAAAACGAAGGAGATTATATTATGCAAAGAGTAACAAGTGAATCAGTATTTCAAGGACATCCTGATAAGGTATGTGACCAAATTAGTGATGCGATATTAGATGCATTACTAGAACAAGATAAAGAATCAAGAGTAGCAGTTGAAACTGCCATTAAAGACAATCTAGTATTTATCTTTGGTGAAGTAACAACTACTGCATCATTAAACTACAAGGCAATAGCTAAAACTGTCTTAAAAGATATTGGCTATAATGAAGATTTTGTAGTTATAGAACAAATAAGTAAACAATCACCTGATATTGCATTAGGTGTTAATAAAACAGAAAAAAAAGAACAAGGTGCAGGAGACCAAGGTATTATGTTTGGTTATGCTTGTAATGAAACACAAGAGTTTATGCCATTACCAATAATGCTAGCACATGAGATTTCAAAAGAAGTTGATAGACTAAGAAAAGAACAATACAGTCATATCTTTGGTCCTGATGGTAAATGCCAAGTAAGTGTTGATTACAAGGATGGAAAACCAGTAAACATTCCAATCATTGTTGTATCTGCTCAAACAAAACCAGGTGTTTATCGAGATGTCTATGAAGAAATCATTAGACAAGCAATCCTTAGAACAATTGGAAGACATGATTTATTAAATGGTACTCAGATACTCATTAATCCTACTGGAGAATTTATACTTGGTGGACCTAAAGCAGACTCTGGATTAACTGGTAGAAAAATCATTGTAGATACTTATGGTGGTAGCTCTAGACATGGTGGTGGTGCCTTCTCAGGAAAGGACGTAAGCAAAGTTGATCGTTCTGCGGCTTACTATGCAAGATATGTAGCAAAAGCCGTTGTAGGGGCAGGTTTGGCGACACGCTGCGAAGTCTGTTTAAGCTATGCGATTGGTGTTGCGGAGCCAACAAGCATTCTTATTAATACTTTTGATACAGGAGTAACATCAGATCAAGAAATCACACAATTTGTCAATGAGGTTTTTGACTTTAGACCAGGTGAAATGAAAAAAGAACTTAAACTAGATAATGTTAAGTTCAAACAAGTCGCAACTTATGGTCATTTTGGTAGAGAAGATTTAGATGTTCCATGGGAAGATGTAGATCACAAAATAGAAGAGCTACTAGAATTATATGAAGAAGCCTAAGATATTACATAACTTCTATAAATCCACAGTATGGCAAGTTGCTAGACAAATTAAGTATCAAGAACAAAATGGTAAGTGTGAACGATGTGGCAGGGTTGGTGAAGAAGTCCATCATAAGATTAGACTTACAGTTGATAATATTAAAGATCCAACGATTAGTATTAATCAAGAAAACCTAGAACTTCTGTGTAAAGACTGTCACAACAAAGAACATAAGCGTTTCTCGAAGTCACAGCAATTTGATGAAGATGGTCAATTGATAATGAGTTAAATATGCATTCATGATATACTATTCACAGAAAGGTTGTGAAAAAAGTGATAAAATTACCAGGTGAAGGGAAAATAATTAGTAACTTTACATACACTTCAAAAATTACTAATAATACACTTGAAATTGAAATTAATTATCAAAAGGTAGGTAAGAATGGAGCAACACTAAGTAAGACTCAAAATTTTGTGCTGTTTTCAAATCCTACTCATACTAATTTGAATAGTATTAAAAGTACTGTTGATCAAAAGTTGACAAATGCTCTGGGGTACAAAAAATGTGTAATAAAGTTGTATGAAGAGAGAGATTACGTTTATTTTGATTTAGAATTATATGCAGGAAAGCGTTTATAGACCCCGCCTTAATGCTTATTATTTATTGCGCGGGTACCGCGTAGGGGGACGTTTAATTTACGCGGTCAATTTTTTTTGAAAAGTGGTGATTCATCTTGAAGACTGATAATCTTCTACTTGGTAATGGTGTAAATTTAACTAATAGCAATTACTTGTCATCAAAAGAAATAGTTAAAAGAATAGAGAAGACTTTACAGTCTGCAATATATTTTTTAGGTACTCAAAATAATATAGTCTTTTTAACGGAAATCAAAAATAACTTTGACTTCACTAGGTTTTCTGGAAATGTAGAAGAATTGTTGTTTGAATGTTTTAAATTAGTTATAACAAAAAGAGAAAGCTATTTCAAAAAAATGACAGAGAAAAGGTTTCTTGAACTACTCACTTTGTTAAAAAGAGTTTTTATTAATGCTATGTTTGTAGAAAATAACGAACTGATTAAAGTTGATATACCAAAGGAAATTGTTTATAAAATTAAAAACCATAAAAAAATTCTTAGCACAAATTACTATGAATATTGGGATGATGAAAATATTACAATTCATTTACATGGTAAGATAGATTTCATTCCGTTTGATAAAAATGATTATACAATTGAAGAAGATCGTATGATGTTCGATATAGAATATGCATCTGCTATTGATGATATGTTTATTGAAAAATACCATTTCCCAATTGAGAGTTTAGATGAGCTTATTATGTTACCTGTTGGATACCAAATTGATAAAAATGAAGTCAGAGATATAGAGAATAAGTACACTCAATTTGGTTTTATGTTACTGGAGAGAACTGAAAAAGTAGAAGCAAAGGATATCTATGCTGATCTTGACTCATTAAATGAAATAACTCTATACGGAATTTCACCAGTAGGAGATGAACTATTGATGAATAAGTTAGCGAAAATCCCAGTTGTCATAATATATGTCTACGATATAGTTAATAATAAAGAAGCAAATATATGGAAGAGCAACATACCTCACGCAACATTATTTGATTCAAAGGAGTTTTGAAGCATATGAATATTGAACTTGAATACGAGCGATTACGGTCGCTTTTTTCATCGGTTGATGAATCAAAAACTGAGTTAGTAGATAATTTAATCCATCAAGCTGCATTTATGAAAGTTGAACTTTCCAAACTTCAAGATCAAATCAGAATTCACGGTGCTATTCAAATATCAAGTAAGGGTGCTCAACGGCAAACAGAAGCAGCCAAGTATTATACAAAGCTTGTAAACTCATACGGGACAGTTATAAAGACTTTAAATTCAATTCTAGGAACACAAGTGAATGATGGAGATGATGCATTTGATGAATTTCTTAAGAGAGCAACCTAATGAACTATTTAGTTGAATATTACAACGAGATTCAATCTGGCAACATTCTAGTTGGTGAAGAGTTATATAACCAGCTCACTTGTTTAATCAGGGATTTGAAAAATCCAAAGTATCTTTTTGATGAGCAGCCTGGTAAGCTTCGAATTGATTTTATTGAAACTTTTTGTAAGCATACAAAATCACCGTTTAATGGACAACCATTTATTCTTGAGCTTTGGGAAAAGGCAATCATACAAACTGCTTACGGATTTAAAATGGCTGATACAGAATTAAGACGTTTTAATGAAGTTGTTTTATTGATCGCACGTAAGAATGGTAAAACTACATTTATTGCAGGATTAGATCTTGCTGAGTTCTTTTTAGCAAGTGGTGGTGTTGATATTGTATGTGCATCAAATACGACAGAACAAGCTAACATTCTTTTTGAAGAGATAAACAATATGAGAGAACAATCTCCATCCTTATCAAAGGATACTAGAAGTAGAAAGAACATCTTTTATATTTATTCACCAAAGACAAAGAACAAAATTAAAAAGTTATCTGCTCAATCAAGGAATAAAGATGGTTACAATATTGAAGTTGGTTGTATTGATGAAGTCCATGAAATGACAGATTCTAAGGTATATGATGCGATTAAGCAATCACAATCAACTAAAAAAGAACCTCTGATATTTATCATAACCACTGAAGGTACAACCATCGGTGGTTTTTTAGATCACAAACTTGATTATGCTAGGAAGATGATTAAAGGTGAAATTGATGATGAGAGAGTACTTCCCTGGTTATACACGCAAGACACAGTCAAAGAAATATATGATAATCAAAGAACATGGCAAAAATCAAATCCAAGTATTGGTGTAGTAAAGACGTCATCTTATCTTGAAGATGTTATGAATAAATCAAAGCATGATCTATCAACAAGAGTAACCATGCTTTGTAAGGATTTCAATATCAAACAAGCAGATTCTGGATCATGGTTGTCTTATGATGATCTAAACAATGAAGAAAGATATAGTCTAGAAGATTTAAGAGATAGTTATGCGATTGGTGGAGTAGACTTATCATCAACAACAGATTTAACTGCTGCAGTCTTAATCATCCAGAAAAAAGATAGCAATAAAAAGTTTGTGATTCCACATTTCTTTATGCCTAGTGAAGTTTTAGATAAAAGAATAACTGAAGACAATGTACCCTATGATATATGGATTAAAAAGGGTTTTGTAACATTAACTGAAGGGAATCAAAATGATTTCAGTCTAGTAACTAAATGGTTTATGAAGATGATTCAAACATATGGTATAAGACCTCTTTGGGTAGGTTACGACCCATGGAACTCTCAATATTGGATTAAAGAGATGGAATACCTAGGGTTTAACATGGAAAAAGTTAGACAAGGTATTTATTCATTATCAGAACCAATGAAACAGATGGAAGCAGACCTTAAAAACAATTTACTAGTTTATGATAATAATCCAATCCTAAAATGGTGTTTATCTAATACACAAGCTAAAGTAGACTTAAATGGAAATATACAACCCTCAAAGCTAAACTCAAAGTATAAAAGAATTGATGGAACGGTCGCTTTGATTATTGCATATGCTGTTTTGAATAGATATAAAATAGATTTTGAAAACATGTTATAATTGTTATAAAGATGAGGTGGTTGTATTGAGTAACGGTTTTATTGATTTTTGTGAAAAAAATCATTTGAGAAAATCAATCATTAAAAGAAAAATAGAGTTCTTATCAGACTTAAAAACAGCAGTGACTAGTAGCATATCAGGTAGAATGGGAGCAGAGGTTTCTTTTAGTTTTTTAGTTGAAGCAGAGCATATGACTGCTAACTCCATTAAGCAATTTGAATTAGGTTATTTTGATGCAGCATTTTATAGCCTTAGGTCAATATTAGAACTATTTATGTTACTGGTATATTTTATTGAACATCAGACAATCAATTTAGGAGAACATTTAAAGAAATGGAATCGTCTAGATCACATGGATACCTTCTCAAGAATGGATTCATATTTATCTACAAGAAGTGATTTGTATAAGGATATTACTTCTCAAATGGAAGAATATTTTGAATCAATTAGAGAGCTAAATAAAAAGTTAAATAAAAAAGTGCACAAGCAAAGTTTCTTTAATTTTTATGCAAGTAGATCACATCCTATTGCATCATCTAAATATGATTTTGATAGAGAACAAGAATTCTTCGAGGAAGCAGTAGAAAAAATCATAGGAGCAATTATTGTTTTTAGACTATTTATTGATCCTATGCCAGTATTACTTATGGATAAAGGAATTTATCTTAGAACTAAAGACACAATGTCAGGACCACTGACAGATGATTTCGTCTCGAAGTATATAGGTATTAAAAATATAGAAGCATATAAAAAATGCGAATTTTATGAATTGCATTATGAACAATTTATGCAAGATCCTAAATTTTATGATTCAGTAGCTGAACTCATGAAATATAAATTTATAGACCTTACTAAAAAAAATGAAGTAGTAGAGCAATTTGAATATTTATATGATGATGATAAACTAGCATTTCAAATTGCCTGTGAATCTAACATGATTTATGCAATTGATATCTGGAATGGTGTAAGCAAATATTCTACTAGCAACATACCCAAAGAAATCCAACCTTACATAAAAAACATGGAACACGAAAAATATTTTAACTTAAAAGATGATGTTTTGAATCTAAATTATGAAGATATAGTAATATCTATATTTGTTGTTGATGACAAGCAAAAAATTTATGTTGAACAAGCAGAAAAGCTGGAAAAATCTACACTGAATAAGATAAGAACAATAATCGATGATTATTGTAAATCTGTTAAGAGGTGACCATGACAATATTTAAACGCAAAAACAAAACTGGATCATTTGATGCACTCAAGTTAATTAGTAATTTAAACACATTTTACACACCATTTGGAACGAACATTTCTAAAAGTGATGTTGTTAAGATTTGTATTGATAGGGTGGCCAGTCAATGTGCAAAACTAAAACCAAGATATATCAAAATAGAAAACGATAAGACAGTATCCGAGAAAAGCGGAAAGCTGTCTTTTCTTTTGAAGCATAAGCCAAATGAAATCATGACACCTTATGATTTTATCTATAAGGTTATCACTACACTGTTGTTAAATGATAATGCCTTTATTTATCCAAGATTTGATAAATATACAGGACACCTTATAGGTCTATATCCACTTAAACCCATAACGGTTGAAATGGTAATCGATCAGAGTGATCATTATTATATAAAGTTCCTATTTGAAAATGGCGACTCCTATACATTACCTTATGAGAATATCATTCACTTAAGAAAACACTACGGACAAAATGATATCTTTGGTGGTAATGGATCTAGTGGTGATCATGAAGCAATCCTAAAAACCATCTCAATCAATGATAGTTTACTTCAAGGCATTGATAATGCGATAAAATCATCGATGCAGATTAAAGGGATTGTGAAGATGAACGGGATGTTATCAGAAGCAGATAAGAAAAAACAAAGAGAACTCTTTGATAGTGCACTCTCTGATTCGGTTAACAATAAAGGTAGTTCTATTATTCCAATTGATCTAAAGAGTGAATATATCCCACTTGATGTTGATCCTAAACTCATAGACAAAGATACGCTAGAATTCTTACAGTCAAAGATTTTAGATTACTTTGGTGTATCAGTTCCCATATTTACAAATAAGTATACAGAAGATGAATATAACTCGTTTTACGAGTCAACCATTGAGCCTTTAGCTATTCAACTTAGCGAGGCTTTTTCTATAGGCTTACTTACCAATAATCAACTTGAACGTGGTGAAGAGATTGTGTTCTTTAGTGAAAGATTACAATATGCTTCATGGAACACGAAAGTCACTGCGATAGAAAAACTTATGAGCTTAGGGATTATGTCATTAAATGAATCAAGAGCACTACTCGGATTAGAACCCATCGAAGGTGGACACAAACGCCTTCAATCTTTAAATTTTGTGGATGCTGATAAAGCAAACTTATATCAAGTAGGATCTAAGGAGGAAGAAGATCATGAAAGTAACGATTAACGGAAAAATATCAAATGAAGCTTTAAAAAGTATTTTAGAAACACAAAAGGAAAAGACAAAAACCATCGCTGATTTTTGTAAGAAAGAGAAGCTAGAAACTTTTTCGTATAAAGACTCTGAACTTGAGTTTGACTATGAACAAGAAGTGAAACCTAAACAAACAAAAAAAGTAGAGGTAAGAACCAATGATAAAGGAAACTAGACTTGCAGAAGTCAGTCTTCATGAAGATGAAGGCAAGATGATTTTAGAAGGCTATGCTTTAGTCTTTAATCAAGAAACCTTAATCGGTGATGAAACATATGGATTCATTGAAGAAATATCACCTACTGCTTTAGGGGAAACCAAAATGAAGGATGTTCCTATGAAATACAATCATATGGACTCCTTTTTAATTATTGCTAGAACCAAGAATAAATCACTTGAACTCACTGTTGATCATATCGGTCTAAAGGTAAGAGCGGAACTTTTAGATACAAGTCATAACCAGGATATCTATAAGATGGTTAGAAGTGGACTTTTAGATAAAATGAGTTTTGCCTTTACAGTTGATGAACAAGTATGGAACCGTGAAGGTGATATTCCTAAAAGAACCATTACAAAGATAGAAAGATTGTATGATGTGTCGGTTGTGGATACACCAGCATATGATGCAACTAGTATATACGCTCGTTCTTTAGAGTCCATGGAGTTGGAACTAAAGACTATGGAGTTAGCAGAGCAAAAAGAAAAATCAAACATTATCAAAAAACGTATCAAAATTAAATCACAAATCTAAGGAGAGAAAAATCATGAATTTAGAATTAAGAAGAAAAGAAATCGAATCACGATTAAAAGAAATTAGAAGTCTAGTAGATTCTGAAACTGATCTAGAAAAACTAGAAGCACTAGACACAGAAACAACAACTCTTCAAGAAGAAAGAGCATCAATTGATAAGAAGATGGCGATTGCTTCTAAAACTGAGTTTAAACCGATTCAAGTAGATAACCGTCAAATGGTCGATAAAGAAAAACTGGAAACAAGAGGACAAAGCTTAAAAGAAAGCAGAGTCATTCAAGTATCTAGTACAGAAATTTTACTCCCTGATCACACATCAACGAATCTTGCGCCAGTTCCATTTGCTCAAGTATCAAGCTTAGTTGATCGTGTGAATGTGATTAACTTAAATGGTGGCGAGACTTACAAGAAATCATTTGTTAAATCAAATGGAATCGCTGGAACGACTGCTGAAGGTGCAGCATACTCAGAAACAGAACCTGCATTTGGATATTTAACTATTTCAAAAGTGAAAATCACTGCTTATACAGAGATTACTGAAGAGTTAGAAAAACTACCTTCAATTCCTTATCAAGCAGAAGTCTTAAGAAACATTAATATTTCACTTAAGAAGAAAATCAGTGAACAAATCTTACGTGGTGCTGGAACCACAAATACATTTACTGGTATTTTTAGTGAAGCTGCAGTGGCACTTGCAGATAAAGCAGCACTTGAAATTGAAGCAATTACGGATTCAACACTTGATGATATTGTCTTTGCCTATGGTGGCGATGAAGAAGTCGAAGGTGGCGCAGTTCTTATTTTGAATAAGAATGACTTAAGAGCATTTGCAGGACTTAAGACTCAAGAAGGTCGAAAAGTACATACGATCGATTATGTCAATAAAACCATTGATGGTATTCCATATATCATTAATTCGCATTGTAAAGCTATTTCAGATAGTAATACAGTTGCTGGTGAATATGGTATTGCTTATGGTGCGCTTAAGAACTATGAAGTGCCAGTGTTCTCACCGGTAGAAATTGGTAAATCAACAGATTATAAATTTAAAGACGGTATTATCAGTTATAAAGCTTCAGTCTTTACTGGTGGTAACGTAGTCGGTTATAACGGCTTCTTACGTATTAAAAAGAAAGCTGCACCTGCAGGCTAATTTTAGTTAAGAAAGGATTGATCCCATCATGATTTTAGATATTGTAAAAAAGGCTTTACTCATCCCCCAAGTAGAGACTTATGCTGATGATGAGATAAACACGCACATCAATAGCTGTAAACATTACCTTTTGAGTTGTGGGGTTGATCCAACTTACATCAATGATGAATCAAATCCAATGGTTAGTACGGTCATTATTATTTATGTGAAGACATTTTATGGCTTTAAAAACGATGGAAGCACAAAAGACCTACCCAAGTCATTTGATATGCTGGTAGGTCAACTTGCATTAACTAAAGGGAGCTAAATAAAATGTATCCTAATTCCCCTAATATAAGAATGCACTTGCTAACCTTGGAGATGATTCCTAACACCATGGGTGTAATGGCTTATCAGTTTAAGTCAAAAAAAGAAGTCATAGGTATTAATTTTTCAATTACTTCAAGAGAGTATTATGAAAGTAAACGTTCAGATATCAGAATAGATGTCGCTGTTAAAGTACAAGGGATTGTCTATGATGGTTCTAAGTATGTGGATATCGGACAAGTTATCTATAAGATTGAAAGAACCTATCAAACAGGACAGTTTATTGAATTATATTTAAAAAGAACATCAATCAAGTTAGGTGATATCATTGATTACACTTGATGACTTAGGCAAAGCCATTGAAGATGAAATAGAAAGTTATGTAGAAGGCTTAATTCCTAAGCTTGAGAAAAGGCTGAGTGATACTGCAGAAGACATATTAAATTACATGAAACGTAATGCTCCAAGAAGTGGCTATAAAAATGCGTTTGCGGATTCATTTGTCGCAACCTCACAAGGTACTGGTATGAACACTTCTATATCCATCTATTCTGAAGGTAAAGGTGGACTCACACATTTACTTGAGTTTGGCTATACACACCGAAGTGGAAAGTATGTTGGACCAAGACCTTTTATGCGACCAGCTTATGATATGTTTACACCAAAGATGCTAGAAGACATCAAAGAAATCATTTCTAAAGGAAACTGATATGAAAGAAATTTTAGAATCACTTTTCACGACATTAAGTTCTGTTTTACCAGGGCAAGTGAGTTATGGTAAAAAAGAAAGTATTGTTGCGAGTGATGATTATATCATTTATCAAGAAGTATCAAATAAAGGATCAATGTATGCAGATGATAAAGTAACCATGCGTATACTGACAATCCAACTTAATTTAATTACAAAACATAAGAACCTCGAGTTAGAAGAAAAGCTCGAGGTATCTTTATATTACAGTGGTTATGAATTTCAAATGATCACAGAATATCAAAATGAAGACGGTTCAATAAACCGTGTATATGAAATCAAATTGGAGGTTTTATAACAATGAGTAATAAAGTAACATTTGGTTTAACCAATGTGCATTATGCACTGGCAACACAAACAGAAGATGGTAGTTGGACCTTTGGTATACCTAAACGACTAGAAGGTGCACAAGAAATTACAACTGAAGCTATCGGAAATATGTCACAAGTTTACGCAGATGATAAAGTGATTAAGACACTCGTATCTAATTCAGGGTCTAACGTGACACTAAAGTTCACTGAAATTGATGAAGCGTTTAAAAAAGATATCTTTGGTTTCTTAGAAGATACCAATGGCAACTTAATAGAAATTGTGAATGCTGAAACAAAAACTTTTGCATTAGGCTATGAAATTCAAGGTGATCAAAAAGCAAGACGTATTTGGTATTATTTATGTACTGCAACACCATCAGGCGATGCAAGCAAATCAAAAGGTGATTCTATTGAAGCGAACTCAATTGAGTTAAGTATTACTGCAAGACCGATTGAAGCAGGAAACAATCTAATTTTAAGAGCAATCGCAGGAGCAAGTGATACAAATTACGCAACGTTTCTAACATCTGCACCTACGTTGCCAACATTTATATAAGGGGTAGCACATGGAAAAAATACTTAATCTAGGTGATAAAGACTATCGCCTGCATTCATCACTTTTTACGATCATTGATTACCGTAATGTATTTTCAACGGAATTATTTAGTGATATAAAAAAGCTAGAAAAGACTGGTAAGAAAGAAGAAGATTTATCCACAGTGATTGATACAATCTTTAGGATCATCTATGTACTTCATAGACCGTTTAGTAAGCAATCATATAACGACTTTTTAATGTCACTTGATTTTGGTTTATTAAGTAACCAGGATGAATTACAAAATCTGACGAATACGATAGGTGAAATGCTCGGGACATTTCAGAAAAGCACACCCCCAACAAACAAGTGAAAATAACCAAGAAATAGAAAACGTTACAGCAAACATCATTTTTAACCTAGCACATTTAGGACTATCCATTGAAGATACAAAGCACTTTGATTTAGAAACCTATTTTGAAATTGTAGGGCTAGAGATGAATGTAATTAGTGGGAATAAAAGCGCTCGGTTAGCAAATCAAAAAGATATAGATAATTTTCTGCTATAGGAGGTGATTACAATCGCTGAAACAGTCAAAGGGTTAAACATCAAGTTAACGCTTGATGGTAAAGATTTAGAAAACGAACTTAACGGTATAAAAAAGGATCTTAAAGAACAAAACAAAGATCTCAAAGCCATTAATACTAATCTAAGATATGATAGTTCTAATCTTGATTTATGGAAATCAAAACAAGATAAACTTAATGACATCCTATCGACCACAAAAAAGCGACTTGATACTCAGAATAAAGAACTAGAAAAAGCCAAAAAAGCTGTTCAAATTGGCGATATGAGTCAAGATGAGTTTAATAAGCTCAAGCGGAATGTCCAATACACAGAAGCTGAGTTATCAAAACTAAACAATGAACTAGGTAAAACAAACAGTAAAATCAAAGAATTAAACAATGCTAAATTCGATAAGATTGGTAAACTTGGTTCAACACTTACAAAATCTGTTACGGTTCCTATATTAGGAGCCGTTTCTGCTTTAACAGCCTTTTCAGTCAAAGCAGCATATACTGCTGATACAATTGGCGATACCGCACAAAAGATAGGTTTATCTGCAGAAGCGTTTCAGGAATGGAATCATGTTGCTAAAATCATGGGATCATCAACTGAAAGTCTTAATAAGGCATTTATTAAAGTCAATGGTATCTTAGGTGATATTGCTACAGGTAATGCTGATAAAGTCGTTGATAGTTTAGCATTGATTGGATTAACTGTTGATGATATTAAGGGTAAGAACGCTGATGAGGCATTTGAAATCATTAGTGAAGCACTAAGTAAGGTGGAAGATGAAGCACTAAGAGTAGGTGTCGCCAATAAGTTTTTTGGTGAGAAAATCGGAACAGAACTCATACCTATTCTTTCCAGCGAGATTTCTACGATTAGAGATTTAAGACAAGAAGCAAGAGACTTAGGTATTGTTACTAATGAACAAGCAGCGCAAGCTGGTGAGTTTACCGATGCACTAGATCGTACGAAACAAGCATTATCAAGTTTAGGTGTCGATATTGCAACAACGATGATGCCAATCTTACAATCATTAATCATCAAAGTAAGAGATGAAATGATTCCAGTTGTCAAAGACTGGGTTGCTAAATGGAATGGGCTTGATTCAGATACGAAAAAAATGATCGCAACCCTTGTAGGTCTAGTTGCTGCGGTTGGTCCAGTTCTAGCCATTGTTGGTAAAGTTGGACCACTCTTAAATATTGTGGCCATGACGCTTAAAGGTGTCGGTTCTGCGGGGCTTTTTGCAGGGGCGGGTATAAACTTTGCTACGCTTGGTATAGGCGCGCTCATCGCCATTTTAGCGATGGCATTACTTCAAAGTGAGGAGTTTAAAGCATTATTAGGTAGACTCATGGAAACTTTCATGCAACTCTTGCCGCCGATTTTATCGATTGTCGATGCTCTGATGACTGCATTACAACCCATCCTCGATGTGATCATTGATCTCGTCGTTATGCTGATTGATTTACTCGTACCAATCTTAGATATCATACTGATGCCACTCATTATGCAAGTTGGAATGTTTGCAGAAATATTAGAAGCACTCGCACCACTCATTACGACCTTAGGCCAAGTTTTACAAGCCATATTAGTTCCAGCGATTAAAGTCTTAAAGACCGTACTAGATCCAATCCTAAAAGTGGTTCAAAAAATCATCGAGTTTATTCAAAAGGTCTTTGAATGGATTGGAAATCTACCTTCTAAAATAGGCGACTTTGGAGGAAAGATTAAAAACGTATTTGGCAGTGTAACAGAAGGTATCAGTAATATCGCATCAAACGTTACAGAAGGTATCAGTGATTTTGCAGGTAAAGCTGCAGATAAAGTTGGAGGACTATTTGGTAAGGTTGGAGGATTTTTTAGTGATACCTTTAATTTAAAAGGTTCAAGTATGGTCAATAATTCAAGCTCTAATTCATCATCAACGAATACAAACAACATCACCATCAACACAACATCTCCAACATTTGATATTGATTCTATTAACAGAGCGTTAGGAGGTAATGTGATTTGATTAGACAATTTTATTTAGAAAATGAGTATGGCGAGATCTATTATTTTGATCATAGAACCCAGACAATCATTACTCAAGCTAGTGGACTGGGATTTACACTAGATATCAAGTATCTGGAGTATAACCGTATCTATGCGAAATCAGAATATCAACTACCACTCACTGAAATCAGTGAAACCTTAGTCTTTTTAAAAGGTTATCAAGGCTATAAAGCATTTGTGGATTACTTATCAAAATCAAAAAAAGAACATAAACTTCATTACATCACACCTGCATTTAAAGCATATACAATTGTCGATGTATCAAACCTTTCTAAAGCTGAGCTCGTTAGCGGTACAATTCAAAGTCAAATTATCTTTAAAAAACTATCTCTTTGGATCAAAGAAAAAACATATGAGATAATTGCCAACGGCAGTAGTTATGGGAAAGTTTATCCCTACCCATATCCATTTATTTATGCAAACTCTTATCAAGGCATCACACATATTAATAATCAAGGATTAGATGAAGCACCGCTCAACATTGAGATTTATGGTGCTTTTTTAAATCCTGAAATTACAATCAAAAAGAACGGTAATATTATCCAAAGACTTAAACTATATGTTGAATCAGAAGATGCAACGCTAACTATCGTATCAAATCCCAGTGAACAAGTCATTCAGATGATTGAAAATGGATCGACTTATGATGTCTACGGCATGCAAGATTTTGAAGCGGATAACTTCTTATTCGTGAGTCATGGAGATTATGAGCTTGAATTTAAACCTGGTGTTAGTTCAACAACTGTTTGTAGAGTCACACTTTTTGAAGGTTATGTAGGTATTTGATATGAAAGTCATATTTTTAGATCGTAAAACATTAGGCTATAAGGACAATGCACCAGTTGGTAAAGCATATGAAATTATCCTAGATATGGTTCTCATTCAACGTTCAAGCTTTAAGCTAAACAAGACAAATATTGAGACTTCAATTGGCGATATAGTTATCGCCAAGAATGATGAATTTTCATATATTGGAATACTAGAAAGTATCGAACAAAAAGATGATCATTCAACAATTATTAGAACACTTGATTTTAGAGAGATCTTCAACTTGGATGTCTTAGTCACAAGTTTTACAGGGGATTTAATAGATTATCTGTATCAACTCATCTCTTCACACTTCAAAACAAATCCAGATACCTTGCAGAATTTAGATTACTTAACGATTCAAAAAGAAGCCAGTGTTACTGGATCACTGACCTATGAGGCTGATAAAGTTGAAAACATTTCAAAGATATTCGAGCTTGTTTCAAAAAGCTATGGGATTAGTTTTCAAACAGAAGTTGTTTATCTAAGAGGTAGAATCACTCATATATTATTTAAGATCGTAAATGTCCAAGAAGGACTGGTCATGAAGAGTAATTTTTCCTCTATTTTAAATGTAGAAACGAATGATTCATCTAGCCAAGTTATTAATAAGGTCATTTATTATCCAAGAAGTGATAATCAACTCCATACCTCAAGTATGGTTTTTTACTTATTAACAGATGGCAATATCACAACAGATATGAATCATGTCTTGCGTTATCAAGCAGTGATGACAAAAACATTTATCTATAGTGATCATGAATATGAAACGTTAGAAACTAAGGCAAGAAGTGAAATGGTAACTTCAAAGCTTGATCACCAGATTACATTTAATCTAGATTTGAATAATCAAGTTTTTATCCCATTTAAGAACTTTAATTTGGGAGATTATATTTCGTTTAAACATAATAAAAAAACATATGATACGGTTGTAACTGGACTGGTTTTTAAGGATACACTCAAAGTTGCAAAGGTCACACTTGGTGAATACCGAGTGAAATTAACAGAAAAGGTGCAATTATTGAGTAAAGCTAAATCACAACAGGTGAGTCATATTTCAATAACGAATACAGATTTAGATGGAGGTGAATTCTAATGGGGTTACAAAAAATTACATTTGAAGGTGGGAATGTCACTGCAAAAATCGATGCAGATTTATATCATTTCTTTAATTCATATGATGTTGGTATTTTAAAGAGTCTAAAGAATGAATGCTCGATGACACTAGCCAACAATACAATTACGTTTCAAGATGGTTATGTTTCAATCTACGGGAGAGTCATCTATATGGAAAATCAAACAACGATTGGCGTGACACCAGACTCAAGTAAAAGTGGTTATGTGATTTTAGGTGTTAATACATCAAATAATGAGGTAAACCTTTATTTAAAAGAACAAACAGGTGGCTATCCTTCTTTGACGCTAACCAATTTAATTAATAATGATGGACTTTATGAGTTTGTATTATGTGCTTATACCAAAACAACAACCTCTGTGACTTTAAATCAAGCCTATCAAAGGAAGTTTATTTTAAGTCCAAAAACGATCATTAATAATCTGGAACAAAGGTTATTAGTTAAATATATACCGCAAAGAAAGACATTAACCAAAGTATCAAATGGTGTCTATCAATTCTTTGGCACAAGTTCAACGGAACTTATGGAATCATTAGTTTATGTGTTTATCAATAATACGACAGTAATTAGTTTTCCAGGCGATAGTCTATTTATTCATATTGGTTCAAATAGAAATGTGAACTACAGATATGCTGGAGGAGATTATTCGCTTTCTGTGGTTTATGAAAATGGTGTTGTCACATTATCTTGTGGGAACACAATGCACAACATTACATCAGCTTACTTAAAAAAATAAGGAGGAAGTACTATGGCAACAATTCAAATTAAAAGAAGAACCTCTGCTGGGACAGGTCCACTCGTTGGAACAACCGGTAGTGTAAAAGCCGGTGAACCATTAGTTGATTTTACTGGTGAGCATCTCTATATTGCAAAGGCAGATAAAACTGCATCAGTATCCGTACCACTTGCAGATAGTGATTATCTAAAAATTCCATCTACAAGCAAGGTAGATACACAAATTGATACAAAGATTACAGCTTTAGGCTTAGGAACAGCTGCAACTAAAAATACAGGAACAGGAAATGGCAATGTGCCAATACTTGATGCGAACGGAAAACTAGCTGATAGTGTCGTTCCAAAGATTGCGATGACAAATACGTTTGTAGTTGCTTCACAAACAGCAATGCTAGCTTTATCAGCAGCTCAAGAAGGTGACGTTGCGGTTAGAACCGATTTAAACAAATCCTTTATCCTAAAGGCATCTCCATATTCAACGCTTGCAAACTGGCAAGAACTTTTAACACCAACCGATGCAGTAACGAGCGTCAATGGATCGACTGGTGCAGTTTCAATTACGCTTGCAGGTTTAGGCGGTGTTGCATCATCAACTTATAATACCCATGTTGCAAGTAACCTTCACTTAACAGAAACACAACGAAACGTTATCGCAAACATTATGAACTCACGCGTGGTTAGTGGTGCAGGATCTGATTTCTCTTTATCACAAGCAGCATTTGATGCAGCTGTCATTGGCAGTGGATTAAAGATAAATCAAGTCATCGATTCCAATTACACACCACATATGATTAAGTATTCAATTGGCATTGATTCAAGTAAAGTATTACAACCTTCATCTGTTATTGATGGTGGAACGTATTAATGGCGATTATTAGGGTTAAAAGAGGAACAGCTAAACCCACGACTGCACAACTTAATTATTTAGGAGAATTAGCGTTTGATTATAACAATAATGCTCTCTATGCAAGAACACCATCTTCAGTTGTTAAGATTGGTGGAGAATTAGAACTCGTTTACTCATATGAAGGTTACGCTTATACACATACCTTAAATTATGCTTTTGATCCAAATTATGTCTACAAGCTTCATATTATTTCTTCAACTTATGGTACATCAGTAGATACTTCGGACACCTATTTCTACTACAGGACTGCAGCATCGTCAACTTTACTTGGTAGCTATTTAAACTATCATGCAAGTACAGAAAGCAGTGTGTATCAAACGAGAAGTGCAAAAAATTCAACTATTCAATATATCGAAGACAGCTATGAATCAGGATCAACTATAACAAGCGGAATTACAAAAGTGATTTCATTTGATTTGTCACCTACCTTTAATGCATCTTTAAGTAATATCGCTCAATGGAATGCATATGGAAAAAGTGTAACGACTTTATCAGGACAAAGTGATACGACGGTTAAATCATGCGATTTTGTACATTCTGTTAATGGTAATCTTGGACAAATTTATATCAACACCGGTTTAAATCTTGGTTCACCAGATAGTCTATCGATTACGGTATATAGAATGAAAAGAAAGTAGGGATCATGTGGCAATTATAAAAGAATTAGATACCAAGTTTGGAGTACAGGCTTCATATCATCGAATTACAGCATTTAATATCAGTTATTCAAGGAAAAACATTGTTTTATGTGTCGCAACCTATCTATCAAAAGAAGCACGGCAAAATCATAGTGAACCTATTGAAGAGATTGATATCGAAATACCACAAAGTGATTTTAATACATTTTTAGAAACGAATCCGATTGAACGTGGCTATCTTTGGCTAAAAGAAAATGTGGTAGGTTTTGAAGACGCGGCAGATGATTTTGAAGTTGTAGATTCCATCTTAGAAGTAGAGACATTAGATAATGAAGAACCAGTTACTTAGTCAAATAGAAGGGCTTTTTCCTACTTCAAAGCTATTACTTGTTTATTATGGTGGTTCAATCGCATACGGCATACAAGATGATGAAAGTGATGAAGATATCACAGTTGTTCTTGATAACTTTAATGGAAATATTCATTTAAATCTTGATAAGATTGATTTGTTTGTATTCTCAAAAGAACGTTTTATCCAAAGACAGCATTTTGATGAATCAATTACTTCATACCACAGAGCGAGTGCAGATAACTTAATGAGCATTGATTCAAATCTGATTTATCTTGATTCTTCATTTGTAGATGAATTAGAGCATATTAAAAACTGTGATTCAAAGGAATTCATGCTAAAACATTTAAAAGCCCAGATTGATTATGGAAAAATGCGATTTGAAATCAATCAAAACTTAAAGTCACATTATCATATCTTTCGTTTGAGAGGTATGATTGATAACTATGATGAGACTGGCCATTACAATTTAACGGTACCAGAACCTTGGTATTCGAAAATGATGGACTATAAACATAATTGGGATAACAAGATAGGACAAAGCTATCTTGAGGAACTGGAAGCTGAGCTTCAATACTTAATAGAATACAGAGATAGGATGATAGATGATGGACTGGGATAATTTAATCACATTTTTTAGAATGGAAAACCTGATCTATTGGATTGTAACCATGGTTGTAGTTATTTTAACGACTATAAAGCAATTCAACAGACAGGATAAGAAAAGCAAATTGAGCAATGATGAAATTTTAACGAATTTACAGAAAATAGATAGGCAGAATGTCAAAATGCTGAATTTATTAGAAATGCATGGCCAAGATATTAGGACTTTAAAAAAGGATGTCAATATCCTTGAACACCGTGTATCTAGGCTAGAAGATTCACAAGTTAATATATATAAACGTCTAGGAGGACAAAACAGTGACAACACTTGAAATCATTTTACTCGTGATTAATATCGCCTTATTAGCTTTATACATCACTTCAAAGTTTAAAGAAAATAAAAGCCTTTCCTCAGTTATTAAAGAAGTTAAAGATGATATAAAACAATCTTCTGAAGTTGTATCTGAACTTATCTCTAAAGCTAAAGACATTGTTTTTGATGAAGCGGTTCAGAAAACCATCAAAGAATTTATTATGATTGTTGAGGAAAAGAATCAGCTTGCAAAATCTAAAGGTGAAGCATACCTAAATGGTGATGATAAGAAGCATGCAGTTATTGGAAGACTTAGTGAGTGGGTTTCAAATCTCACTGGATCAACTGAAAAAGCAATTCATTTCGTAGAAGATAATCAAAGTAAGATTGAGGCAATCATTGATGACTATATTTCCT
Source organism: Liberiplasma polymorphum (assembly GCF_043951795.1). Lineage (NCBI taxonomy): Bacteria > Bacillati > Mycoplasmatota > Mollicutes > Liberiplasmatales > Liberiplasmataceae > Liberiplasma > Liberiplasma polymorphum. The sequence goes on from NZ_JBIOAG010000006.1 coordinate 41,456, forward strand.
TCAGCAATAAGATGCAAGGTAAATCCACTTTATCTGAAGCTGAGAAAATTATTGCAGAAAAGCTTTTGATACAAAGCAAATAGAATATATCAATAAACTATATTAAGCCATTGTATGAGTAAAATCACACAATGGCTTTTTTGTATTTTTAAAGATTATGTTTGAAACATTAGAAACTCTTATGAAATAAATGTTCGTTTTTTTAACAAAAAATCCCATTTACCCTTGTAATTTATAATTCAATCATATAAAATAGAATTATTCAATTATCGAACAATGGACGGTGAAGTCATGAGTGATAACTCGTTTTTCAAACCAACACTTTTATACAAAGAATTTATGATTTTAGATCTTATTGAAAAAGATGCTAATATTACACAAAGAGAAATTAGTAAGACTATTGGTGTAGCAGTCTCAATGATAAACAGCTACGTTGACAAGTATGAGAAAAATGGACTTATTAAAAGAAAAAAACACTCTACGAAGCATGTAGAGTATTTTGTCACTAAAAAAGGTGTGGAGAGAAGAAAACTTCTTAACATCTGGTATTTAAAATCAGCTCAGTCAGTTTATCAGTCTGCAACTAATAATATATTAGAATTTTTAAACGAGTTAGTTAAAAAGGGATACAGAAGTATCCTTCTATACCCAGCAGGGGAAGTTGCAGAGATTATTTTAAAAGTAATAAATGAGACACCCACTTGCAAAATAAATGTTGTAGCCATTGTTGATGATGATAATGATAAGCGCAATTCACTACTTTTAAACAAAGTAATCATTTCAAAAGAGGACATTATTAACTATGATCACGATTCTATTCTTGTTTCAAGCTATAAACATCATAAGATTTTACTGAAAAACTTACTATCAATAGAATATCCCAAAAATAAAATCACACAGTTTTTTGATTAATGGAGGATTAAATTTATGAATTATCTAATTGTTGTTGCCCATCCAGATGATGAAGTGCTTGGTGCAGGGGCCACTATGTTTAAACTATCTAACGAAGGACATAGAGTAGATGTATGTATTATGTCTGGTCATGTGGAAGCAAGAAAAGGTCGCCCTGAACTCAATGAATTAGATCATGATGTTCAGTCATCATTAGATTTTCTAGGTGTTAAAAACACTTTTAAGGGTACATTTCCTAACATTAAATTTAATAACGTCAATCATTTAGAATTAGTGCAATTCGTCGAAAAAGCAATTATTGATTCAGAAGCAGATGTAGTTATAACACATCATCCGGCTGATACAAACAATGATCACTTACACACTTCAATAGCAACACAAGCAGCTATAAGATTATTTCAAAGAAATTCTAAAGTTAAACCAATTAAAGAATTGTTATTTATGGAAGTTCCTTCATCTACCGAATGGTCTGTTAATAAGGCTATGAATGCTTTCAATCCGAATCTATTTATCGAAGTTGGAAAAGATGCAGTAGAAAAAAAAGTGTTTGCTCTATCTTTATATAGAGGTGTTATGAGACCATTTCCTCACCCAAGAAGTGATGAATTTATTAAAGGATTAGCAGCTTATCGAGGTGGGCAATCAGGAACTTATTACGCTGAAGCATTCGAGAGTGTATTTAGGAGAGGTTTTTAATGATCAAAACAGCATTCGTTACATGTGTGCAAATTGGACTAAGTTGTATAGAAGAAATTTATAAAATTGGTGGAAAACTAGATTTACTAATTACACTAAAGGATCATAAAGCAGCTGATAAGTCAGGGCGCATTTATCTAGATGAAATAGCAGCAAATAACAATGTACCGTTATTGAAAATTTATAATGTCAATGATAGAGAAGTTATTGAAGCGCTAGTCAAATATGATATCGATTGGTTATTTATCATTGGATGGTCTCAAATCGCAAAAAGTGAACTATTGAATACACCAAAAAAAGGGTGTATAGGTATGCATCCAACACTGCTTCCAATTGGAAGAGGTAGAGCAGCGATTCCTTGGGCTATCATAAAAGGACTGGATAAAACAGGTGTTACCATGTTTAAACTTAATGAAGGTGTAGACACAGGTGATATCATTACACAAGGTGAAATAGAACTTAGCAATGATATTATTGCTACTGAACTATACGATAAAGTAAATGCCATGCATACTAAGTTAATTAGAGATAAGTGGTTTGATATTATTTCTGATAACATAAGTCCAATAAAACAAGATGATGAATTAGCTACAGAATGGCCAGGTAGAAAACCTAAAGATGGAAAAATAAGTGAGGCAATGACAATGGATGAAGCCCATGCATTAGTTAGGGGGACGACCCATCCTTATCCGGGAGCATTCTTTATTAGAAATAGCAGTAAAATAGTTATCTGGAGTGCATCGAAGAATAAAAATGTTGGTGACATTAAATTAAAAGACGGATATTTGGAGTTAATAGATTATGAGGTTTTAGAACATGAAGAGTAAGTGGGGTCAATTATTTTTGAAAAGAACTGTTGACTTTGTATTTTCTATTTCAGTTTTACTTATTTTCTTACCGATTTGGTTAGTAGTCGCAATATTAATAAAATTAACCTCTAGAGGTCCAGTTTTCTTTTTACAAGATAGACCTGGGAAAAACAAAAAAATATTTAAAGTTTATAAATTTAGAACAATGAAACCGGGATCAGAAAAAATGATCAAGGGTAAAGAAGTACTAGGTGACGATGATAGAGTCACAATAATTGGTAAAGTTCTTAGAAGAACTAAAATCGATGAAATTCCACAAGTGCTCAATATTCTTAAAGGCGATATGAGTTTAGTTGGTCCAAGACCTGAACGCATTGCATCACTAGAAGAATATAATGAGGAGATATCTAAGAGATTGAACATTAGACCAGGTATTACTGGATTAGCACAAGTCAGTGGAAATATCTACCTAACTTTAAAAGATAGGTATCGATATGACGTATATTATGTAGAGCATTATTCATTTATTTTAGACGTTAAAATAATTATTAGAACAATTCTTGTGGTTATATTGGGAGAAGACAGATTCAAAGATAAGCCACTAGTATAGTCGTAAAGGAAGTATAACATGACAAAAATTCTTATAACAGGTAAAGATATTTACATAGGAACTTCATTTGAAAAATGGGTGAGTCAATGGTCAGACGTATATAAAGTTGAGGCTATTGATGTTCAAGACGACTCATGGAAAAAGCATGATTTTTCAGTTTATGATGTTGTTTTACACGTAGCAGCAATTGTTCATTTTAAGAAAAAAAATAAAAATCTTTACCATAAAGTTAATAGGGATTTAACATATGAAATCGCAAAAAAAACAAAGTTTGTTAGAGTTAAGCAGTTTATTTTATTAAGTACTATGGGTATATACGGCATAGAAAAGGGATATGTAGATTTATGGACTAACTTAAATCCAAAAACAAATTACGCTAAATCAAAGTTGGAAGCAGAAAATATGTTGTTAAATCTTGTTAGTAACACATTCTGTCTTCATATTACAAGACCTCCAATGGTTTATAATCACAATTGTATGGGCAATTATGTTACTTTAAGTAGATTTGCAAAATCGATGACTTTTGTACCTAAATTTAATAATAGCAGATGTTTGATTTATATTGATAACTTATGTAATTTTTTGATGAATATTATTGAATGTAAGATTTGTGGAATCAGCTTCCCTCAAAATGATGAGTATGTTTCATTATCCAATTTAATTTTCAATATTCGTAAATATGCTGGAAAGAATACAATGAGAACGCGAATTTTGAACATATCAAAAGTATTCATTCCTTTGTCAAAAAATTTTTCAAAAGTATTAGGAAATCTAGAGTATTCATATGATATGCCTGGAAGTCCACACGGGATGAAAAAGAAATATAAAACATATTACAATATTTTCTCATTTGAGGACAGCAGAAAAATGACGGAGGTATCAGAAAATGGAAAATAAGAGTTTGAACGTGTGGTTATTGCACCATTATGCTGTAACCCCAAAATATAATGGTTTATTTCGGCCATATATGTTTGCTAAAGAACTTAAATCGAATAATATCATTATTTCTACAATAGCTTCATCATATTTGCATTTTAGTGATACTAATTTAATAAAGAATAATACTAAATTCATTGTTGAAACTGATCAGCACTCTAATTTTGTTTATTTAAAAACTGTAAATGGAAACAAAGGATTTAGAAGATTACTTAATATGTTTTCTTATTATTTTAGATTGTTATCACTAAAGAATCATTTAATTAATGAAATTGGCTATCCAGATGTTATCGTTGCTTCATCGCCTCATCTGTTAACATTACTAGCAGGGATGAAATTATCAAGAAAAATGTCAGTTCCATTGATTTCAGAAATCAGAGATTTTTGGCCTGAAGTTATCTTCCAATCAGGCAAACTTTCTGAAAGATCGCTATTAGGTAAATTCTTATTGTCAATCGAAAAAAAAATTTATTATTATTCTAGTGCATTAATATTTCTTAAAGAGGGAGATTGTCAATATATTATTGACAGGCAATGGCATCGAGGTAAAAAAGCAATACTACTTGATAAAACGGTTTATATCAATAATGGTATTAATCTGACTGATTTTGATGAGAAAATAGATACTAAAATAGTCTTAAAAGATCCTGATCTATCATCTAATAAATTTAAAATAGTTTATACAGGTGCATTAAGAAAAATAAATGATATTGATTTCATTTTAGATGCCGCAAAACTCCTTACTAAAGAAAAGGTTTTGTTTCTAATTTATGGTGAAGGTACCGAAAGAGAAAGACTTCAGCAGAGGATAATTCGAGAAAATATAGATAATGTAAGAATTAAAGGCTATGTAAATAGAAGTTTAATCCCTAGTATACTATCAAACTCTAATATAAATTTGCTAAATTATTCTGATAATCTATATGATTGGTCAAGAGGAAATAGTTCAAATAAGTTGTTTGAGTATTTAGCTTCTCGTAAACCAGTAATTTCAACAGTTAAAATGGGATATTCTATTATCGAAAAGTATAGTTGTGGACTTGAAATTGAATCACACGAACCTATGAAACTAGCTCACGCTATAATTTCAATAATGAAGCTGTCTACTAAGGAATACACTTTAATGTCAAATAATGCTAGACAAGCAGCTGAAGAATATGATTATAATGTTTTATCAAGAAAATTTGAAGAAACTATTAGGAATGTTGCTAATGAAAAAACTTAGATTGATTATTAAGGAATTTGGTCTAATTTGGACTGTTTTTAGATTCTCCTATATTCTTAAACTTAAAGCATTAAACTTATTTCCTGTTCTATCGTTTGTTTTTGAAAAAAAAGTTCATATAAAAAAATTAGATATATTCAATTTAGATTTTACGCCAATTAATAGTTTCCTTAGTAAACTTGATAGTAGCGAAAAGGATAAAATAATTTTTAATGCAGACAATGCAATAAATGGTTTAATATATGCATTTGAATCTACATTATATGATTATGGAAATCCAATTCAGTGGAACTATAATCCTACAACAGGTAAAACCTATGATTTGAACAAAAAATGGTTTCAAATCAAAGATTTTGATAGAACTATTGGTGATATTAAGATTGTCTGGGAACCATCAAGATTTAAGCATTTGTTTATTTTAATAAGAGCTCACATGCTTACAAAGGATATTAAATATTATAATGCATTTTCTACCCAACTGAGTAGTTGGATAAAGACAAACAAATATGGTTATGGTCCCAACTACAAATGTGGACAAGAAGCTACATTGAGAATGATTAATGTTCTTTTAAGTTATAAATATTTTGCAGAGGTAGGGTTGGCAAACAACAATGATGAAGAAAATGTTTTAGCCATTTGTGAAGGTAGTTATAAAAAAGTGTTATCTAATTTTTATTATGCACATAGATGTATAAAAAACAATCATACTTTTACTGAAATCATTGGCCTTGTTATAGGAAGCAAGTTAATTTGTTCAAAACGGAAATTAGTAAAGTCAATTACGCTATTGGATAAAGAAATAACAAAGCAGTTTACAAACGATGGTGGCTTTACTCAATACTCATTTAATTATCAAAGATTTACTTTGCAGTTATTTGAACATTTCTTCAATTTAAAAGAAGTTGAAATTAGTGATTTAAAAAACACTCATATACTAACTAAAAGTTTGTTACAACTCTATAATTTACAAAATAAATCTGGCGAGGTTCCTAATTATGGATCAAATGATGGCGCTTTAATATTCCCGGTTTCTAATTCTGATTATTCCGATTATAGACCGATGATAAATGCATTATATGCAAAAATAAATAATAAAAAACTTTACATGAATAATATTTATGATGAGGAATTATTGTGGAATAATATTAAGTCAAACATAGTTCTAGAGGAGTTAAGAAGAGAAACTAATCATTATAATAACATAGGTCACTATGTGTATAGGTTTGATAAATATCATGTATTTATTCCACTTCAAGAATATAAGTCAAGGCCAGCACATATGGATCAACTACATTTGGACTTATGGGTTGATGGTGTAAATGTGTTGTCAGATTCTGGCACATATAGTTATGCTAGTAAATTAGGACAAAACTTATCAAAAACAGCAGCACATAACGTTCCTTATATAGATATTGAACAAATGAATAAAATCAGTGAATTTATGGTACTTAATAGGAGCAAATCAAGAATATTGAAATTAGATGATTATAATTTTATTGGCGAATGTATATTTATAAACAATTATACACATGTTAGACAATTGCAATTTGCAAATGACTACTTTTATTTGAAGGATAAGGTATTAACAAGTGAAAAAGAAATTAGTTATTATTTTCATACACCTTTAATGCCAATTATAGAAAATGGAAAAATTAAAATCGAGGCTAGTGATAAGTTTACTCTATATATCGAATATTCACTAGATTTAAAAGTTATTGTTGAAGAAATATACCAAAGCAAATATTATATGCAACAAATAAAAGCTTATCAAATAATTTTTATAGATAATAATAATAATGAACAAAAATTTAAATTTAGAATAGAAAGTAAGGAGAATAGAAATGATTAATGTTATAGGATTAGGCTACATAGGATTACCAACAGCACTTATTTTGGCTAAAAATGGAAATAGAGTTGTCGGTACAGATTTGAATGCTAAACTCGTTGAAAAATTGAATAATAATATTTTGACTTTTGAAGAAAAGGGTCTAAACGAACTATTTACTGATGCTGTTTCAAATGGCATTGAGTTTACAACTGATTATCAAAATACTAACATGTATATAGTTGCAGTACCAACACCTTTTATGCATTTAAGTAAAAAATTAGATCCCACATACGTAATAAGTGCAGTGAAAAGCATAATGAAAATCGCTGATAAAGGTGCTGTGATTATTATTGAATCTACAATATCTCCTGGTTCTATAGATAAGCATATCAGACCAGTGATTGAAGAAAAAGGATACATCATTGGAAAAGACATTCACTTGGTTCATGCTCCTGAAAGAATTATACCAGGTAATATGATCTATGAATTAGTGTACAATTCAAGAACTATAGGAGCCGACTCTATGGTTGTAGCACAAGAAGTAAAGAATATTTATGCTACTTTTTGTAAAGAGGAAATCGTTTTAACAGACATTAGATCAGCTGAAATGTCAAAGGTTGTGGAGAACACTTTTAGGGATGTGAATATAGCTTTTGCAAATGAGTTAGCTAAAATATGTAGATCAGATAATATGGATGTGTATGAGATAATTAGAATAGCAAACAAACATCCAAGGGTAAATATACTACAGCCAGGTCCAGGTGTTGGAGGTCATTGCATATCTGTTGATCCATGGTTTTTGGTTGGCGATTATCCTGATCTAACAAACCTTATATTAGCAGCCAGAAAAATTAATGACTCTATGCCTTCACATGTTTTGAAAAGAATTAGTTCTATTATGAAAGAACAAAATATAAAGGATGTTTCACGTGTAGGACTTTATGGTTTAACCTATAAGGAAAATGTCGATGATGTCCGTGAGAGTCCAACGTTGCAGTTGTTAAAAAAATTAGAAGAGAATTTATCGTATGGAATTAAAGTTTATGACCCTTATATTAAAGAGAAAATGGTTGAAAACCAATACTTTAGTCTTGATACTTTCTTAAAAGAAATTGACATATTAGTTATTATGGTGGCACATGATGAGATAAAAGAGAATTTAAATCTTATAAACGACATGAAGATTCTTGATACGAAAAATATTGTAAAAGATAAAAATGACATTTACAAACTTTAGGAGGTTGTATGAAGAAAATAATGGTTGTATTTGGTACTCGTCCTGAGGCAATAAAAATGTGTTCCTTAGTTAATGAGTTAAAAACTAGAGATTCTATAGAGACTATCGTTTGTGTAACTGGACAACATAGAGAAATGTTGGACCAGGTACTGCACGCATTCAGTGTTGTACCTGATTATGATCTATCTATTATGAAAAAAGGACAGACTTTGTTTGATATAACAACATCTATTTTAGATAAAATGAAAGATGTTCTCGAGAAAGTAAAGCCAGATGTAGTTTTAGTACATGGTGATACATCAACAACATTTATTACAAGTCTCGCATGTTTTTATTTGCAAATTCCTGTAGGACATGTAGAAGCCGGGTTGAGAACATACAATATTTACTCACCTTATCCTGAAGAATTTAATAGACAAGCAGTTGGAATTATTGCAAAATACCATTTTGCTCCAACTAATATTTCAAAAGAAAACCTTATTAAAGAAGGGAAATGTGAAAAAGATATTTATGTAACGGGGAACACTGCTATTGATGCATTGAAAACTACTGTTAATGATAAATATGATCACGATTTACTAAACTGGGCTTCTGATTCTAGATTAGTTATGATAACTGCGCATAGAAGAGAAAATCTCGGTAAACCTATGGAAAATATGTTTAAAGCAATAAAAAGGATTCTTGATGAGTATGATGATGTTAAAGCAATTTATCCAATTCATTTAAATCCACTAGTTAGAGAAACTGCAGCAAAGATATTTGGTAATATGGATAGATTGAAATTAATCGAACCATTAGAAGTTATTGATTTTCATAACTTTTTGGCAAGATCATATTTAATTTTAACTGATAGTGGTGGTATTCAAGAAGAAGCACCAAGTCTTGGGAAACCCGTCCTAGTAATGAGGGATACCACAGAAAGACCTGAGGGTATAAAAGCAGGCACATTAAAATTAGTAGGAACAAATGAAGAAACTATTTATAACAACTTTAAGATATTACTAAATGATATTAATGTATACAATGCAATGAGTAAAGCATCGAATCCTTATGGAGATGGAAATGCATCGAAACGAATAGCAGATATATTGCAAATTGAAAAGAAAGAGGTATAGGAATGAAACAATTATTTTTAAATATAAAGAGTGGAGATGTTGAGTTAATTGAAACACCTAAACCCACTGCAAAAGAAAATTATGTCATAGTTGAAACGTTGTATTCAGTAGTTAGTGCAGGAACTGAAAGATCTTTAGCATCTTTTGGTAATAAAAATCTACTACAAAAAGCAATAGAAAGACCAGACCAGCTAAAAAAAGTATTAGAAAAAATATCTACTGACGGACTCTTAACAACTATTGAAGCGGCTTTTAATAAGTTAGAGGAGCCAATGCCTCTTGGATATACTGGTGTTGGTAGAATAATAGAATGTGGTAAAAATACATCTGAGTATTTTGTAGGTGACATTGTAGCTATGGTTGGACAAGCTTATCACTCAGAGATTAATCGAGTCAATAAAAATTTAATAACAAAAGTATCAAACGATGAAAAAGTTATTAAACAAGCAGCTTTTGCTGCATTAGGAGGAATAGCTTTACAGGGAATACACCAGTCAGATGTGAAACCTGGTGAAACAGTAGCAATTATTGGCATGGGTTTATTAGGACATATCACTGCAAGAATATTAAATGCATATGGTTGTGATGTGATTGGACTAGATATAAATAACAAAGAATTGTTAGATACAAAATTGAAAGCTTTTATTTTAACTACAGACAAAAATCTTATCGATTCTGTAAATTCACTTACAAAACATAGGGGTGTAGATAAAGTAATTATCACGGCTTCTACATCAAGTAACGATCCTGTGGATATTGCTGCTGCAATAGCTAGAGACAAAGCAATTATTTGTATGATTGGTGTTACAAAAATGGAACTGGATAGACGTCCATTCTATGAAAAAGAATTAACTTTCACAATGGCAAGATCATATGGTCCTGGACGATATGATTTAAACTACGAAGAAAAGGGAATTGATTATCCTATAGGTCATGTTCGTTTCACTGAAGGTAGAAACATCGAAGAGTTTATAAGATTAATAGAAAACAACAAAATTAATTTAACAGACTTAATAACTCATATATATGATTTTAAAGAGTCCAGTGATGCTTACAATTTAATCACTAATAATCCAAACAATGAGAAATATATTGGAATATTATTTAATTATTTAGAAAGCGAAAGCAAAAATGATGATAAAATTATATTAAACAAAAAACCGATATTAAACCCAGATAATATAAGTATTGGTATTATTGGTGGAGGAGCTTTTGCTAGAAGTACGCTCTTAAAGAATATGAAGAAATCGAAAAAATTTAATTTTAGATCAATAGCTACTACGGGTGGGATTAGTTCGGCTCAAACAACAAAAATGTATAAATTTGATTATGCAACAAATAATTATAGTGATTTATTAGCTGATGATAGTATAGATTTAATTGTTATCTCTACAGCACATAATTCACATGCAGCATTTGTTATTGAAGCACTTAATAATAACAAAAATGTTTATTGTGAAAAGCCACTTTGCTTGAATATGGAAGAGCTAAATCAAATAGAAAAAGCATATTCATTGTCCAAAGGTGAATTGTTTGTAGGCCTGAACAGAAAACATTCACCATTTATAAGGCAGATAAAAAAAGATATAAGTACTTCATCTTCAAACATTTATAATTATCAATGTAATGCTGGTCATATACCAAAGGATAACTGGAATCAAGACGAGAATATCGGTGGTGGACGCATTATTGGTGAAGCTATTCATTTTGTAGATACTTTACAATTTTTAGAAGGTAATGATATTACAAACATCATAACTACATATGCAAAAAATGATAATGGATCCAAAGACAATGCAGTAATGACTATTTCTTTTAGCAATGGTTCAGTTGGAACGATAATATATACTTCTGTAGGATCAAAAAAATTCCCAAAAGAGAAACTAGTTGTTCATTCGACAGGGAAAACATTCGAAATGACAAACTATTTAAAGTTGGTTAAATATTCTACTATTTCAAAAAATAAATCTAAGCTAAGACAAAACAAGGGATTTCTTGAAGAATATGACTTCATATATAATGTTTTAGTTGGAAACCAGAAAAATATATACATTAATTCTACTTTCAATAATCATCGACAATTAATGATGTCTCTTGAAAATTCAATAGAGTTGACACCAAATGAAAAGTAAAATATGCTTAATAACCACACGGAATTTGTTTAATATTAGTAGTCTCCACAAATATTTAGATATATCGAATGACATGGATATTATTTATTGGGATCAACACAGTATCAATGAATTATTTGAAGGAAAAACAGCTCACAAATTTGCTTTTAATTTAACATATAATAAATCCAAAATTAAGAAACTGCAAGGGTATTTAAAATATAGAAGATATATAATTAAAGTACTTAAAAAAGAAAAATATGATAAATTAATAATTCTTCCAACTCAAGTTGGTCTTTTGATTTATAAATATCTATTAAAACATTATAGAAACAAATATATTTTAGATATTAGAGATTATTCAGGTGAAAGAAATAAAGTAAAGTACTATTTTATTAGTAACTTAGTAAAAAACTCTCTTCAAACTGTCATTACTTCGCAAGCATATAGGAACTTTTTACCAGAACATAACTATATTATCTCGCATAATATTTCGTCAACAAAATTCGAATATCCAAAAAAAGAAGATAACCCTAAGCCAAGAAGTGAAAAAATCATAATTTCATGTATTGGTAGTATTAGATTTATTGAGCAATTCAAAAAAATAATAAACATATTTAAAAACGACAATAGATTCGAGTTAAGATTTATTGGAAGAGGATCAGAAAACTTAAGGTTATTTGTAGAAAAAGAATCAATCAAGAACGTTAAATTAATTGGAAGATTTGTCAAAGAAAAAACAATTGATTTCTACTTAGAAACTGACATAATACTAAATACATATGGTAACAATAATCCATATTTAGACTATGCGTTATCTAATAAGTTGTATTATGGTGTTCAATTGAATATTCCATTAATTGTTGATAAGGATACATATATGTCAGAAATTGTTAATAAATATAACCTTGGATTTGTTATTGACTATGAAGCTAATAGAATTCCTGATTTTGTTTATGATAGTTACATAAAAATAGATTTTAATGATTTCAAAATAAGATGTAATAATTTTTTAGAGATTGTAAGTAATGATGAAGAAACATTTAAATCAGTTATAACGAGTTGTTTAATTAATAAAGAGGATTGATTGTAATAATTGATAAGATAGGTGGTTTTACAATGAAATTTTCAATTAAACTTGGTAATTATTTATATATATTGTTACTTATCGCGTATATTTTTTTATGTTATTTTTTAGTTAACAATAATTATTTTTTAGAAAATTGGTCAAAAACAATATCTGTAATCTCGTTTTTTTCGCTAATATTTCAAGTGATAGTTCTTAAGTTTGAAAAATTTAGAGTTTGGGAATATCAAATAATATCAATTGTTCTTTTGCACATATTTATGTTTGGACGCATTTATTTAAATGCTTTAGAATTAGATGATAATATATATTGGAATCTTTTAAATAGTTTTGATAATAAAATACTGTATAATTCTAGTTTAATAGTTTTAGCTGGTATAATGACAGTATTTGTCTCTTTCGTTTTGACAAAGCAAAAACATTCTTTTATTAAAGATTTTAATCTGATTAAAAAGCAAAATATTAGTGCACTATATAATACCGGGTTAATTCTGTTTTTAATATCCTTACCGTTTAGATTATTCGAAGATATAAGAGCGATATTGCTTGTTCAGTTTTCACAATCGTATTCTGCTTTAAATAGTACTTTTGGCTTATTTAGAGAGCCAGCTAAATTATTTTTACCATCTTTAATCTTTATTTTAGTATTTTTATTTGTGAGTCATAAGCGAAGTTACAAGACAATATTATTAACATCCATTGCATATTTTATTCTTATTATGATTTTTACTGGAGATAGAAGATACCAAACATTATCAATATTGAGTATATTAGCTCTTCATATGTATCTCACTAATATTAAATTGTTTACTTTTAAAACAATTTTTTATATCATCTTTGCTATTTTGTTTATTGATGTTTTAACTATTTTAAGTGAACTTAGACTTAACGAATTTACTTTGAACAGTTTCATCACTAATTATGGAAGTGAATATGGGATTATATATAGAGTTTTTAGAAGTTTTGGGTACTCTATTTTTTCTGTTGCTCAAGTGTATAAATATATACCGAATATAATAAATTACCAATATGGTTTAAGTTTTGTCGGATCAATTATTTCCATTCTTCCTATCGGGTGGCTTCTACCTGGATTTTTTGAGAAGGTATCTATATCTAATTACTTATATAGTACTACCAATATTCCTACAGGAGGTAGTATAATTGGAGATTCATATGCTAACTTTGGATTGTTTTATATTGTATTCTTGTTGTTGTTTTATATGTTTATATCAAAAATTATGCATTTTAGTAAAATGAAAAACGATCTTTTAAAGATTGTATTGTATTATTCTCTTTTCCCTTTGATACTCAATCTAGTTAGAGCATCATTTTTTGAAATTTTTAGAACTGTTATCATTGTAACAATTGTACCTATTATTGTATATAAAACTCAAACGAAAAGGATTAAAAAAAGATGAAGAATATTACTTTTGTTATACAAAAATTAGGAGTTGGTGGTGTGCAAAAAAATGTTGATTTTTTGGCAACCAAATTGTTTAATGATGGCTACAATATTAATGTTATATCTCTTTCACCAAGTGTGAAAAACACTGATTTTAATACAAAAGGATTGAATCTTACAATCAATTCTAAAGGTTTGAAAAGATTTAAACTGTTTAGATTCATACAAAAAATACAATTCTTACGAACAACATTAAAAAATGATGATTCGGAATTGTTTATTACCTTTAATGTATACGATGCAATTATCACTCTATTGTCAAAGAGAAGAAGGGATGTCCCTCTTCTTTGCTCTGAAAGAACAGCGCCGTCTAAAGTGTCAAGAAAAATAAAGTTTTTAAGTAAAGTTGTATATAATTCTAGCTCTGGAGTGGTATTTCAAACAGAAGATGCAAAGAATTATTTTTCACATAAAATAAGCAAGAAAGGTATTATCATACACAATCCTTATATACCGAAGAAAAGTTTAGAACAATCAGACCATATTGCTTTCGAGAATAGAAAAAACATAGTTGTTAGTGCTGTTGCAAGATTTGAACATCGTAAAGGAATAGATATTTTACTAAAAGGTTTTGCTTTGTTTCTAGAGAAACACCATGATTATAAGCTTTTAATATTTGGTGATTATTACAAAAGTAAACGTTATAAAGATCTAGCAAGAAAATTAAAAATAGAAAACAAGGTGTTTTTTATGGGTTATAGGTCAAATGTTTCATGGGAAATGCGAGATTCGAAAATATTTGTTTTGCCCTCAAGAGTGGAAGGAATACCAAATATTCTATTAGAATTTTTAGCACAAGGAGTTCCTACTGTATCATCGGATTGTCCATCTGGTGGAACCAAACTTTTAACAAATAATTCAGATAGAGGACTTCTTTTTAGAAATGAAGACTACATTGATTTAGCAAAAAAGATGGTTTATTTAGTGGAAAATCCAGTTTTTTCTGAAAAACTGTCAATTAAAGCAATAGAAGTTAAAGATGTTTATAATGAAAAAGATATATATAATAAATGGAAGAATTATATTGACAAAATCATAGATAGAGCTAAAAATGAAAAATCGAATAAATAAAGATATTTATTGGGGTTATTTTGGTCAATTTCTATATTTAGGTGTCAACATACTATTGCTACCGTTTGTTCTAAAATTATTGCCTAATATTGAGCTGGGTATGTGGTATACATTCACTGCAATTGGTGGTTTAGCTAATCTACTTGATTTTGGTTTTAAAAATACTATTACTCGAAATATTGCATACGGCTGGGGTGGAGCAAAAGATTTACCTAGGTTTAATCAACCAATTGGAGAATATCAAAATGAACCTAATTTGATACTAACCAATAAAGTCATCAAAAGTGCCAGATTTTTCTACTTTATAATTGGGATTGTAGTCCTAGCATTATTAGCCAGTTTTGGAACTTTATACATTTTTTACGTTGGTAAAGAGAGTATTGCTATTAGGATTATTCTGCTCCCTTGGATAATCTATATCCTCGCTATTTTTTTCAATATTTTCTTAGGGTATTGGTTACCATCTTTAAAAGGTATAGGCGCAATAAAAGAATCTTATAAATCTATGGTGTTTTCAAAAATGATCAATCTTGTTATTGCCATCGCAGGTTTATACATGGGTTATGGTTTACTAGCTGTTTCGATAGCTTTTTTTGCAGGATCAGCTTCATTGAGGTTATTTGCAGCGCACTATTTTAAAAAATATCTTGGTACTTCGTACAATTTCTTCTCTAAAAAGATTCATTATAGAGAATTTAAACAAGTTATATACATAATGTGGCCAAATGCCTTTCGCCAAGGTGCAATATCAATCGCAAATTATCTATCAGATAAAGTAATTATTTTATTGACTTCAGCTTTTTTGGGTTTAGCTGTTTCTGCTAGTTTAGGACTGTCTATTCAAATTTTAACATTAACTGCAACTATTGGAAATGTTTTATTTAATATATATTTACCTAAGATTATACATTTAAAGGTTAAAAAGAATAATGTTCAAGCATATAAGAAAATGAAATATTCAATTGCAGTGCAGGCACTAATAATTTTTTCAGGAGGAATTACTATTATACTTTTCGGTAACTTTTTCTTAAGTATAATTAACTCTAACACTTACTTAGTTAGTCGCATCAATTTACTTATTTTATTGATATTTGTATATATTTTTTCATTTCACCAAATATGTAGTTCGTATATTATAGCTGATAATAAAATACCTATGTTCGGATCATACTTGTTGACTGGAATTGCAACTGTTTTGATTTCATTTTTATTAGCTAGATTTTTCCCAAATCAATTTAATTTAACAGCATTGTTATCAATCCAATTAGGGATGCAAATTATTTATAACGCATGGAAATGGCCTAAGTACGTAGCTAATATGAACAATCAATCGATAGTTACAATGTATATTAGCTCATTTACGGTCTTATTATTTGATATAATATCAATGTTAAAAAAAGTAATTAAAGGAGGCAAATAAAATTGAGTAAACTATTGTTTTTACAGAGATTATCGTATAGATTTTATAAGTGGAAAATCCCACTTATTCCAAAAATGATAACAAGAGCTATTAGAATATTATATTCTGCCGAAATACCTTACACTGTCAAGATTTTTAAGGATGTTAAATTTCACCATGGTGGTTTGGGAGTTGTAGTACATCCAAGAGCAATAATTGGACATAAATGTCAAATATATCAACATGTAACTATTGGTAGTAGAAATAATTTAGGTCCTCCGGTTCTAAAAAATGAAATTATCGTTGGTGCAAATTCCACTATACTAGGAAATATTGTTATAGGCAACAATGTTAAGATAGGAGCAAATACAATTGTACTTGATGATATTCCAGATAATGCAACAGTTGTAGGCCAGAAAAGTAGGGTATTGTTGAAAAATGATTAACAAAACTTTGAGATTTTATTAGATTTAAATATAATGATGGAATAACTAAACGTTATTTCGTAAAAGAATAAGATTAGAAGTCATTTTAGTGGATAAAATCCATATTTCATTTCTGTATAAATCTCATGTAAAAGTTGATAAGTTCAAATTAATTTAATTATTTAGAATATAAAATAGGAGGAGACAAATGAAAAATAGAATCTCTGTTATAGGTTTAGGATACGTTGGATTACCAATTGCTGTAACATTTGCAGAGCGGGGAGAAGACATTATAGGTTTTGATATTAGTAAAGAGAAAATAGAACAATACAATGAAGGTATAGATCCTACAAAAGAAGTCGGAAATACTAGATTATCACAGGTTAAGAATATAATTTTCACAAATGATGAGAATGATTTAAATAATTCAAACTTCTTTATCATTGCGGTCCCAACACCCGTTAGAGATGATAAAGTTCCAGATCTATCTCCTCTTATTGGGGCAACAAATTTAGTAGCAAGACATTTAAAAAAAGGTGATTACATTGTTTTTGAATCAACAGTGTATCCAGGAGCAACTGAAGAAGTATGTGTACCAATTCTAGAAAAAATTTCTGGGTTAAAATTCTGTAGAGATTTCAAAGTTGGATACTCACCAGAGCGAATAAATCCAGGTGACCGTGTTCATAGACTTGAAACTATAGTAAAAGTAGTTTCAGGTTGTGATGATGAAAGTCTAGAAAAAATAGCAGAAATTTATGAGATAGTTATTGACGCTGGAGTATATAAAGCTTCATCTATAAAAGTTGCTGAAGCAGCAAAAGTGATTGAAAACACTCAAAGAGATCTAAATATCGCATTTATGAATGAGTTATCAATCATATTTGATAAACTGAATATTGATACTTTAGAAGTTTTAGAAGCTGCTGCAACAAAGTGGAATTTCTTAAATTTTAGACCAGGTCTAGTTGGTGGACATTGTATTGGAGTGGATCCATATTATCTAACATATAAAGCACAAACAATTGGTTATCATCCTCAAATGATATTAGCGGGAAGAAGGCTAAATGATGGTATGGGTAAAGTCATTGCGGAGAGAACAATTAAGAACTTGATTAAAAATGGGGTTACAATCAAAGGCTCAAAAGTTCTTGTTATGGGATTGACTTTTAAAGAGAATTGTCCTGATTTAAGGAACTCAAAAGTGATTGATATTATTAATGAGCTTAACGATTACGGAGTAGAGGTCCTTGTTACTGATCCCATCGCGAATAGTATCGAAGCAAAAAGAGAATATGGCGTTGGTTTAGTTGAATTAAACAAAATTAATGATGTTGATGGAGTTATTATTGCTGTTGCACATAAAGAATATGAAACTCTACTATCAGCAGATTATAAAAAGTTATATAAGACTAACTTAGATAAATTTACTCTAATCGATGTCAAATCAATTCTTCTAAGAAATAGCTATGACAATAAGTTTGATATTTGGAGGTTATAATTATGTCTTACAATTTTCCGAAAAATACTCAGTTTTTAGTTACCGGCTGTGCTGGTTTTATTGGTTCAAACTTAACTGAATACATCCTTAGTTTAGGTTATAAAGTTAAAGGCTTGGATAATTTTTTAACTGGTAAAAAAGAAAACATGGAGTCCTTTATAGATAATTCCAATTTCAGTTTTATTAATGGGGATATTAGAGACAAGCAAACTTGCATTAATGCTGTTCAAAATATCGATTATGTTTTACATCAAGCAGCTTTAGGTTCAGTTCCAAGATCAATAGCTGATCCATATACATCGCACGATGTTAATGTAAATGGTTACTTAAATATGTTGCTTGCAGCAAGAAATTCTCATGTAAAACGATTTGTATATGCCTCAAGTTCATCTGTATACGGCGATCATCCAACTTTACCTAAAGTAGAAGGTGTTGAGGGGAAAATATTATCTCCATATGCCTTAACCAAACATATAGATGAGGAATATGGTAGATTATTTTACGAACTATATTCGTTTCCTACAATTGGGCTTAGATATTTCAATGTATTTGGTAAGAGACAAGATCCAAATTCAATTTATGCTGCGGTAATTCCAATATTTATCAAAAAGTTATTAAATAATGAACAGCCCACTATTAATGGTGATGGAACTTACTCTAGAGATTTTACTTATGTTCAAAATGTTATAGATGCAAATTTAAAAGCGTGCTTAAGTGATAAAGAATCATTGGGGAAATCTTACAATATTGCTTTTGGTGGCAGAGTAACTTTAAATGAATTGTATAGAGAATTAAATAGTTCACTAAATATTTGGATCGAACCAAAATATGGGTCAATACGTCCAGGTGATATTCCACATAGTAATGCAGACATTACTCGAGCAAGAAAAATTCTTGGATATCATCCAACACACTCGTTTTATGATGGTATAAAGCTGGCAATTGATTGGTACAAAAACAACTTATAACACGAGTAAATTTATTCAACGTGAACGGTTTCATAAGGACCGACAGTTCAAAGTAAAGGGTCAGGGCAAGATATATATTGTATTTTCATATCCACGTACATACAACGTACATCAGTTTCATAACAATTGCATATTCTATTTTTGACAGTCTACTTCAAAGGGTCAAGGGTCCCATTATATAATTACTAAAATTATCTGATTTTTCATTGATTTTGGAAAAAATAATTTTGATACAAAAAGTGACTTTAACGTCTTAGTTGAGACATTTCATAGCCACGTACATTGGTTTCATAATGACCGACAGTTCAAAGTAAAGACTCAGGGCAAGATATATATTTTATTTTCATAGCCACGTACATACAACGTACATCTGTTTCATAACAATTGCATATTCTATTTTTGACAGTCTATCTCAAAGGGTCAAGGGTCCCATTATATAATTACTAAAATTATCTGATTTTTCATTGATTTTGGAAAAAATAATTTTTATACAAAAAGTGACTTTAACGTCTTAGTTGAGACATTTCATAGCCACGTACATTGGTTTCATAATGACCGACAGTTCAAAGTAAAGACTCAGGGCAATCCGGAATGTGGAAACATCTTGACATATTGAAAATAGTATGATTTGGTCTTTATCAAGATAAAAAGCGACTATCATTTTCCAAGAAAAAAATCTTTGGTTTTTGATATACTTGATGTAACAGTTGCAAAGATATCGACAGTTCTAAGTAGAGATTTTCATAGTAACAGACAGTTGTTGAATACCCCTCAAGGCAATTTGGAATGTGGAAACATCTTGACATATCAAAAATAGTATGATTTGGTCTTTACCAAGACAAAAAACGACTATCATTTCCCAAGAAAAAAATCTTCGTTTTTGATCTACTTGATGTAACAGTTGCAAAGATATCGACAGTTCTAAGTGCAGATTTTCATAGAAACAGACAGTTGTTGAATACCCCTCAAGGCAATCCGGTTTGTGGAAACATCTTGACTTATCGAAAATAGTATGATTTGGTCTTTATCAAGACAAAAAGAGACTATAATTTTACGAGAAAAAATCTTCGCTTTTTGATCTACTTGATGTAACAGTTGCAAAGATATCGACAGTTCTAAGTGCAGATTTTCATAGAAACAGACAGTTGTTGAATACCCCTCAAGGCAGGATTTGTGATTTGCTTTTATGAAAAGACCTTTTAAACAGTCGAAATAAAAAACACATTTTTAATACATCAGAACAAAGGAGCAATAGATATGACAGATTTTGTAATTAACTTATTAGACTTCTTAAGTAATGAACTCATTGTATTTGTTATATCAATGGTTCCTTTAATTGAACTTAGGGGTTCAATCCCTGTAGGGTTAGTCTTTGGGATTGAACCCTTAAGGACATTTATATTAACTTATCCTGCTTCTTTAATTCCAGCGCCTTTTATTATATTGTTTATTCATCAAGTGTTTAAGCTATTAGAAAAGAATAAATTCTTTGCAAGACTCATTGATAGAATTGTTCATAGTAATAGAAGAAAGCATAGTGAGAAAATAGAAAAGTATGGGTATATAGGCTTATTTATTATTGTGGCTATTCCATTACCTGGGACAGGGGTTTGGAGTGGGTCACTGGCTGCGGCTATATTTGAGATGGATTTTAAGAAATCTATGGTTGCGATTATCTTAGGAAACTTAGTTGCTGCAATCCTTATATTAATTATTTCAATGGGCGTCATTAGTTTTATCTAATGACGCTTTTTTTAATGCTTTAACAGTGTTTTAAGAATAGGTTAGGAATTATTTGCTATAATGAAGTAAATAACATGGTTAGAAAGAGG
>NZ_JBIOAG010000060.1:0-6226 GCF_043951795.1 Liberiplasma polymorphum
TTCCTTAATATTAGTTAGTTTTTTTTGAAAAACATTTTATAGACAATGTAAATAATTATAATATCAACAACGATGACTATTCTACCAATAGTAGATTGTGCAAATAGTAAAAAAGAACCGACTTTTTGTATTCTAAATACATAAACCCCGTTTATATCTTCCTTGCTTAGTTCCCATGAATCTGGTTCTGTTTCTCCTTCAGGTCTTGTTAAATAGGTTGTTGAACCATTAACCGTTGTAATACTGTGAATATAATGAACTACCACAACATCTTGGTTATTGATAGTAACATTCACCGCAACAATATCGTCTACAGCTAAGTCTTCATAGTTTACTTTTTGGTTGATAACAACAACATCACCTACATTAATAACCGGTTCCATGCTTGCAGAGACAATAACGTAATGTTGATATCGATTAAATAAAGGAATGCCCTCAAACATTAAGGCAATACCAATGTACACAAGAAAGACTGTAAAAATTACTTTTAACAGCTTAATAAGATTCATTTTTTTACTTGTCTTTTTGTGCATTGGCATGATGCAAACCCCTCTTTTGCTTATATATTAAGCGTTTGGTTGTAAAGCTTGAAAATGAACACTAAAATTTAACGCTTGATTAGCTAAGGCTTCTTTTGCTGATAAACTATCAGGTTCATTCATTGTAACCGTAATAAACACTTTAAAATTAAAGACCTCAAGAACTTCATTATAATACGCGTTACCTTCTGTAAGCATAATCGTTAAGGTATCTTGGTTACTATAAAAATCTGTTTCATCTAGTGATATAAAGAAATTAAAGTGTTCACTTAGGTTTTCTAATTCTGAATCTGTCATAATATCTATAATGTTAATGACTAATGAGCCATCTTTATTAAAAATAATATCATATTCATATTGATAATAATAGACGTCGTTACTTCCTTTAAATGCTTTCATTGGAATTAAACGTTCACCATTTGAAGGTGCACGTAATACTTTAACTACATCAAGGTTAGCACCATCACCAATAATGATGATGTTGTCATCATTATCAGAGGCGTTATCCCAAACCGCAAATGCGATGGATGAAGTGATTGTTAAAGAAAGAAATAGTAATATAGCGAGTCTAAATCTGGTAACTTGTAAAAATTTTATTCCAAATAAATAATATGCCGATCGATTTTTCATTCTAATCAGTCCTTAAAGACTATTCTTGTAATGATGACCCGTTGTTTACTAACTCAAATGCAATATTAAATGATACTTCTCCACCTGCAATAGCGTTATATTCAGCAAGTGTTAAATCTTCATTTGATTGTGGTTCAAGTGTAATAGTTACTAAAACTGTAACGGTGTTAACTGAATCTGTAAATGCATTTTCTACTGTTAATTCTAGTGTTTCTGAACTTGAAGCACCTACTTCAATTGTAACAGTAAATACTTTTGGAACATTTGTATAAGCTACACCATTAACTTCAAATGATGTAATTTCAGTAATTAAGTTTGCAAGCATTCCCTCTTTTAATGGTTCTTCTAATTTGAGGACATAAGTAAATGAATATTCCGTTGTATAATCTGCTTCATACGCTGCATAAAAAGATCCTGCAGGGACTAAAATTCTTTCATCTTCTACTACTGACTCAATTTCTAAACGGACACCGTATCCTAAATCGATGGTTTCATCACGGTCTATTTCTAGTTGATCCCACCATGCAAATGCCAGACTAGATCCTGCAACAACAAATAATAATAGTAATGCAAATAATGATTTTTTAAAGGTTAATTTTTTTAACATAATTTTGTTCTCCATTTTTTATTTTTTTAGTTTATTGGTAGTGCTTCAAAAACGATATCAAAACTTATGGTTTGCCCTTTTAATAAGTCATAAGCAATTTGATAGTCTTCTTGGTTTGCGAGTTTTGTGAGGAAAACCCTGAAATAAATCGTAACTTCATAGCGTCCATCTTCATTACGTTGTAAAGAAAATGGCGTAATTTCTTCTAGGTGTGCTTCTTCATTTTCAAATGTAGAGATACTAGAAATTTGTAGTATTACTATATCGTTAAATGGATGTTCCCCATCACCTATACTTATTGAATCCTTATCCACAGTAACTTTTAGTATGCCTTCTTTATTGAAATAAACGTGATAACTAATAATAATTTCATCCACTTCGTTAATCCCTTTGAAATTCCCTTTTGGAACTAGTATTTTTGGTGAAGTTACCTGTTTGTTAACGGTTAATATTGCCCCTTCTCCAAGAACAATTTCATTATCATTAATTACCTGTGTTGTATTATCCCAAAAAGCAAAAGCTACACGACTTCCGATAAGCATCAGTATTAATAACATTAAAATGGGGATGCGTTTCTTGTTTGATATTAAATAAGCGCTCATATCGCTAACCCCTTAACTATGTTGTTATGGTGTTGCAGTAAATGTTAAATCAAAAGTTATATCTTTATTAGCTACCGCATCATATTCAGTTTGATTAGCAGGTAAAGTTAAGGTTACGGTAATTGTAACAACTGCTGAAGTATCTGAAATCGTTGCTGGTGCTGAAATAACGATATTAACTAAAGAACTATAGGTTGCTAAGTTATCTATTAAAACATTGCTTTCTTCAACCGTTAAGTTTAACGGATCTGTAGTTGCAGTGCTTAATACAACATTATAAGTTAATACTACTTCTGTAACATCACCAGTTTTTTCAACAACACCTGATGGGACTAAGTTCCCTGTTGTTTGTGAACCAACTGTAACATTTAAAGTTACCCCTTGACCTACACCAATCGTTACGGTTTCATCCGTTTCTAAATTGTCCCACCATGCAAATGCAAACGCTGAACCACTAAATAGTACTACTAGTAAAAATAATACGCCTAATTTTTTTTTCATATGTATCCTCCATATTTATTTTTTTCTATATATAAAAATAGCCAATTGCGCTTGGCAACTGGCTATCTATTTTCTAGACCCTATAGTTTTCCGTCCCTAGATCACTCTAAGTTTGGCTTTATCATTTGATAGCTATTAGTATAACTAATTTACATTTTATTTAATTTTAGTATCAATGTCAAGTTTTTTACTTTGCTAAAAATCGCTTGAATTCTAAACTTTATAGCACATTTCTATAAAAAAAGCCCTCTGCAAAAAGTATGCAACTGGCTATCTATTATTAGACCCTGTAGTTTTCTGTCGCTAGATTGCTCTAGGTTTGGCTTAATATATAACTATACTATGTGTTTGTGAAATAAATATATACTATTTAACATTGAATGTCAATAATAATGAATTACTATTTAATAAGCCTTTGGTTTAGACCTATTCTCAATATTAATAGTAATAATACAATACACTACTTCTTTTTAAAATACTTATAAAATGCTTAAAAAAATCCCAATAAGGGATTTTTAAGTTTTAACACAGTTTCTACCGCTATTTTTAGCGCGATACAATGCTTCATCTGATAAGCCTATAAGTTGATCCACTGTTTCTATATCTGGATTATAAGCACTTACTCTAAAACTTACGGTTATAATTTCTTCTTCAATTAGTGAAATGCCTTTAACATGGACGCGTAGTTTTTCAGCGACTATAACCGCTTTTTTTAAATCTGTCTCTGGAAGCAATATGGCAAACTCTTCGCCACCCCATCTAGCAAATATATCTGTAATTCTAATCTTAGATTGAATCGCTTGGACCAGGTTTTTTAAAACTTCGTCGCCTTTTTTATGACCGTAATTATCATTTATATGTTTGAAAAAGTCTATATCTAACATAATAATGCTTAATTCTTTATTATATCTACGTGCTTTTTCTAACTCAATTTTAGCAATTTTTCTAAAGTAGAAACGGTTAGATATGCCTGTTAGGGTATCTTTAGTGGATAAGTCTTGAAGTTTTAATTTATCAATGCCGTATATGACAAACATTACGATTAATGCTAAGAAGAATCCTGTGATGAATGTGGCTGAAATCCGTAATTGATTGCTATAAGTTATTAATAAGTTGTCTTCATAAATGATTACCATATAGCCAACATGGTTGTTTTTAACATTACGAAGGTCTTGAAATAATAGGATATAATTTTTGCCTTGATATTCTGTATAATAATAAAAATCCGCTTTTTGCTCCATTAACAAGGCTAGATTAGCTTGATGGACTGTAAAAAAATGATCGTAGCTACTTTTATCGAAATGATACCTTAAATCATCGAATTGATTATTCACAATGTTGTCAACTACATAGTTATCTGAAATAATACAATCAGAATAATAAATTAAATAATCTTCAAATGAAACCTCTTGGATGAGTGCTTTATCTAATAAGAAAAAATTATCTCTAGTTGGAAATAGATTGTAAAATGTTTCCATTAAAGTCGCGATTGAAAGAGAAATTTCAATACTCCCAACATGGGTGTCTTCATAAAACAATGGATACACAAATCGGTAACCAGAAAATGTTTTACCCTCTTCAAATCCAGAAGCAAATACGCGTTCTGTATTGGCTATTCTTACGGTTTCTCTTATATCAAATAAATAATCACCAAACTCTGTAGGATTATGAAATCTTAAAAAACTTTCACCACTTGGTAAGTGGATATGAAGTTGGTGAATATTTGATTCGAGTAGTAATTCGTATATATCTAGTAAAGAAACATAGAGTTCATTCCTAATCGTTGTTTTTTCCAACTCATTAGCTAAAGCAACTTCGTTTAATTTTTCTAATAAGTTTGTCGATGTAATTAAATCCGCATAAACATAGTCAGTAAAGTTTTTATAACTAACATTGGTTGCATTCACCGCATCAGAAAAGTTTGTTTGCTGCGTATTAATATAGTTGTTTTTTTCAGTGTTGATGGTGTTATATACACTAACCATAGTAAAAATATACACTATAAATATCCCAATGATGATAATACTATATCGCCTAAAAAGTTTTTGCTTATCGCTTAAATTCATAGCCCTTCCCCTAGCTACACTATGACTTTAAATCTTCTTCGTTTTGTACTTTTGGTTTATCAGTTGCTTTTTTAGGCGGCTTTTTTTTAGTTTTAGGTACTTCTTCTTTAACGATTTCATTTTCTTCGCTGATTGGTTTTATATCGGGTTCTTGTGGATCTTCTTCAAGTTGAATAGATTCATCTTTATCTAAATTACCTAACTCATTTTCTTGAGACTCTAACACCTCACTAATTAGTGTTTCATCTAAATGGGATTCTGATTTTTCTAGTTCTAAATCGGACAAGCTAACTTGTGTTAGTTCTTTTTCTTTTTGAATCTCTAAAAGTTTTTCATTAATATTAAATTCACTATCTTTTAGTTGATCAACGGTTAAATCTTTATGTTTTAATGCGTACAATAATCTTTCAAAATAAAAATCTTGTTTTCTTTCATTTTCCAGTAGATTAATGGCTTCTTTAACCGTTTCAGCTCTGTTGGTGTCAAAATAGTCAAAAATTAAATCGATGTGTTTATAGTATTTTTGATGAAGGATTGTACTTTTTTCAATTTTTTGTTGATGTTTTGATAATTCTTTTTCATCCTGCTTAATCCCTTTTTGTAACATTACAACCTTATCCTGGATTTTTCCATGATAGGCTTCTACAAGTTTAATAGCAGCTTCTTTTGCTTGTTCTATTTTAGGTTCACTTTTTTTAACTAAAATGATGCGTTTAATTTTAGTTTGTAGTGTCCATAGTTTTTTCGGAATAACAAGCATAAGTACAACAAAAATAATCACACCTAAAATAATGCTACCAATAATAAAGAGCCGTTCATTACCAGGTGCAATGATATCGTTCGTGGCAAGATTATAGCTTATTATTAACGGTATAGATGCAAAAATTATTCCAATGGTACTATTTAACACCATTGCGGTAATCACTTTGAGTATGGTAGTTTTTTGAATGGTTTCTTCTAAAGTGTTTTTTGCTTTATAGTAAGGAAACTCAGGATGATTAAAATCAATATTAACTTGTTTTAAATCATTGATTTGTTCGTTTTTCTTGTCAATATTGATTTGTAATGCTGTTGCTTCGTGAATATGTAAAACGAGTTCTTTTAATGCATTATAGTCTTTGTTTGTTTTATCCAAGTTGCATACTCC
The DNA here is from genome assembly GCF_043951795.1 of Liberiplasma polymorphum. NCBI lineage: Bacteria > Bacillati > Mycoplasmatota > Mollicutes > Liberiplasmatales > Liberiplasmataceae > Liberiplasma > Liberiplasma polymorphum. Next base: position 6,093 of record NZ_JBIOAG010000060.1, read on the forward strand.
TTCCCCGGTAGTGTTGCAAATTTATACTTACATTATAACATTAAAGATTTAAATTCAATATTTTTAAAAGATGGGTAAATAAAAAGTAAACAACCGTGGTTGTTTACTTCAAAACTCTCTTTATTAATTTTTCT
>NZ_JBIOAG010000061.1:0-5657 GCF_043951795.1 Liberiplasma polymorphum
AATAAAAAAAAGAGTTTGTGCAAAGGCACAAGCTCTTTTTATGATTTCATTGCGGACTTAATTGCATCAAGAACATCTACATAATCTTTTTGTTCGTAGTCTTCAAAATTATTAAGGATTGATAATACCATACCATCATCTTCATATCTAGGAATTAAGTGGACATGAAAGTGATCTACTGTTTGGTGAGGTTTCTCATTATTGCTAATGATGTTTAATCCAATCGGATTAAAAGCTTTTTTTAATGCATTAGCAAGTTTTGGCACAATACCAAATACTTGATGTGCATCAACCTCAGGTAAATCATAGACATTGTTTGAATGGGTTTTAGGGATGATTAGTGTATGGCCCTTTGTCCCTTGAGAAATGTCTAAAAACGCATAAACTACATCATTCTCATACACTTTGTATGAAGGAATCTCACCTTTAACAATTTTACAAAAAATACAATCCATATTAAGCCTCCTCGTTTAATCTATTTACTATTTTAATTAAATCGTTCATAGAAAACAGCATATAATCTGGGTTAACTTCATTTAGATGGGGCACCCCTTTTATACTCCAAGCAACCCCAGCAGAATAAATATTAGCATTTTTACCACTTAATATATCACCTTGATTATCACCAATCATAATTGCACCAGTATAACCAGGAAATTTTGCTAAAGCTTTTAGTACGGGTTCAGCGCTTGGTTTAGGTTCTTTCACATCATCTAAGGCAATAAACACATCAAAGTATTTATCTAATCCATAGTGTTTAAAACTAGGCATTGCAGCTTGTTTAAACTTGGATGTAACAATACCTAAATTATAACCCAATTCTTTTAACTTTTTAACGCCATCATAGACCCCAGGATAAAGTGAATGATAATTAGCTTCATATTTCACGTAATAATTTCTGTAACTATCGATAGCGGCAGAAACAACAAAAGGGCTATTTGTATACATATTAAAAATTGTTTCTAATGGAGGACCAATGCGATCTATAATCTCGTTACGAGATAATTTAACATTAGGGAAATGCGTATGAAACGCGAATTGGTAGCTTTTTATAATAATTTCATTGGTATCAATCAAGGTTCCATCTAAATCAAATAATATTGTGTCAATTTTTTTCATCGTATCACCTTAAAACTATTTTAACATGCTACGCTATTCTTTACTAAAATAATTGAAAAAATCTATAAATTGTCTATAATATAGACGATAGGAGTGATGATATGTCTAAAATCATGGACGAATTAAAAAGTAAAATAAAAGGGAAAAAGATTAAGGTTGTATTTCCTGAATTAAATGATCCGCGCATTATAGAAGGGGTCTTAAAATTAATTCAAGAAGATTTAGTAGTTCCAATTTTAATTGGCGATAAAAATTCAATCGATACAGATTTATCTGGAATTACTGTAATCAATCCACTTGAATATCCAAGATATAAAGAGTTTGTACAAGCACTTGTTGAAAGAAGAGACGGAAAAGCTTCATATGAAGAGGCAGAGGAACTTTTAAAACAACCCAATTATTTTGGAACAATGCTAGTTTACATGGGAGAGGCTGCTGGGTTAGTAAGTGGCGCAGCACATTCAACTGGAGATACAGTTAGACCTGCTTTACAAATTATTAAAACAAAACCAGGAATTAGTAAAACCTTTGGATACTTTTTAATGATCAGAGATGATGAAAAGTATATTATGGGAGATTGTGCAATCAATCCAAATCCAGATGCTAAATCTTTAGCAGAGTTCGCCATAGAATCTGCAAAAGCTGCTAAAATGTTTGGTTTAGAACCGAAAGTGGCTATGCTATCATTCTCAACTAACGGGAGTGCGATTACCGATGAAACTAAAAAGGTAAGAGAAGCAACTAAGATTGCTCAAGAAAAAAATTCCGGATTCGATATTGATGGTGAAATGCAATTTGATGCGGCATTTGTTCAAAGTGTTGGAAAGAGTAAATTTAAAGAAAGCTCAGTCGCAGGAAATGCTAATACTTTTATATTTCCAGACTTAAATTCAGGTAATATTGGGTATAAAATCGCCCAAAGATTAGGAAATTTTGAAGCAGTCGGTCCGATTTTAGCAGGATTAAACAAACCAGTAAACGACTTATCAAGAGGATGCACTCCGCTTGATGTTTATAACACTGCAATTATCACAGCTGCTCAAACTTTGATTGAATAAGAACTCTTATTAAAGCGGTTATTGTCAAATATTACTCTATGTGATATAATAGTTTAACATTGCGGGTTATCGCTTTGCGATAGCCCTTTATTATTAGGAGGAAAACATGACAATAACCAATATGAAAGCATTGACCATCGGACATTTACAAGCAAAATTACCAATTGTCCAAGGTGGAATGGGTGTTGGGATATCAATGGCTAATTTAGCTTCATCTGTAGCAAATGAAGGCGGAATTGGTGTGATATCTGCAGCAGGGAACGGGATGTTTGAAAAAGTAAAAGGTAAAACCTTTATGGAAAATAATATTGATGCTTTTGTGAGTGAAATACGAAAAGCAAAATCGCTAACTAAAGGGATATTAGGCGTAAATATTATGGTTGCTATGACACAATTTAAAGATATGGTCGTTGCAGCTATAAGTGAAAAGATAGATATAATTTTTGCAGGAGCAGGCTTACCACTTGATTTACCAAAATACATAACTGAAGGTGTTAAGACAAAAATTGTACCTATTATTTCATCGGCACGCGCAGCTAGAATTATCACTCAAAAATGGCTACAACAGTATGATTATCTTCCAGATGCTTTTGTCATAGAAGGTCCAAAAGCCGGTGGGCATTTAGGGTTTAAAGAAACACAACTTGAAGATCCAAACTTCCAACTTGATAAAATATTAGTAGAAGTTAAAGACATACTAAAACCATTTGAAGAAGCACACCAACAAAAAATCCCATTAATTGTTGCAGGTGGAATTTACACAGGTGATGATATATATGAATTCTTAAATATAGGGGCGGATGGTGTACAAATGGCAACGCGATTTGTAACGACACATGAGTGTGATGCTGATATTAAGTTTAAAGAAACATATATTAATGCAAAAAAAGAAGATATTACAATTATATCTAGTCCAGTAGGATTACCAGGGCGCGCTATTAGTAATGAATACCTAGATCAAGTTGCTTTAGGAAATAAGCACCCATTCTCCTGTCCATTTGACTGTATTCATTCATGTAAAAGAGAAGAAGCCCCTTATTGTATCTCTCTTGCACTGTACAATGCAAAAAAAGGAAAACTTACCCATGGCTTTGCTTTTGCAGGGGTAAACGCCTATAGAGCAGAAGCAATTATTTCAGTTAAAGAATTAATCCAAGAACTTAAAAATGATTTTGCAAAAAAAGCAACTTTACAGTTTAATTAAAACACTATATTGATTAAAGACCAAAGCTCTTGTGAGCTTTTTTCTTTATATGCTATAATGTTTTTAAGCGTGGTGATGAACATGAAACGATGTTGGATTATATATAACCCAATGAGTGGAAGAAAAAAATTCGTTGAGAATTTAGAATTAGTAAAAGAAACAGTTAAAGAGCTTGGTTACGATATTTCTGTTAAACCGACTAAACGACCGCGTCATGCCACAGAACTGGTAAAAGAAGCTTGTTATGAAAAAGTTGACATGTTATTAATATCAGGTGGTGACGGAACTGTTAACGAGTGTGTAAATGGATTAGCGGAAAGCAATTTCCGTCCTTTAATAGCGTATGTACCATCAGGGACTGCTTGTGATATTGCTAAAACATTAGGCATTTCAAAAAATATTCACAAAGCATTAAAAGTTATAAAAACAAATCATCAAGTAGATATGGATATTGTAAAAGGTGCACACGAATATTTTGTTTACGTAACTGCAATTGGAAATTATGTCGATATTAGCTACGTAACTCAATCGAAGCTAAAGCGTGCTATAGGGTACTTTGCTTATTTAGTTACAGGTATAAAAGAGTTTTTTACTATTCCAATGATTAAAACTGAAATTGAATATGATGACGGTAAATTAAAAGGATATTATTCGCTTATAATGGTAGTTAACTCTAAACGAGTAGCAGGCTTTAATATAATTCAAAAGCCCGTACTAGATGATGGAAAAGTTGATATTGTTTTATATCGATACATTCCATTATTGAATAATCTTATTTATTTTTTCTCGTTTTTCTTTAACCCTAAAGTGTTACCTTTTGTAAAAAAACTTCAAACAACACATGCAAAAATCTACACCGAACACCACCATAGATGGAATATAGATGGTGAAGCAGCGGATTCTGGTAATCAAGAAATACGTGTTAAACCTAAACATTTACGTATTATTGTAAATCCTAAAAAAGCCAAAAAATATTTTAAAAATCAATAGGAGTCTTATGTCTAATTTATTTAAAGAAGTTGTGGTTGTTGAAGGCAATCACGATGCCTCAAGAATACGTCAAATATTTAAAGATATTGATATCATCACTACAAACGGAAGCGAAATCTCTGATCAAACATTGGATTTATTAAAAAAAATGAACGAGACGAGGGGTTTAATATTATTATTAGATCCTGATTTTCCAGGTCAAAAAATTCGTAATAGAGTGAACGATTATGTTGGTGAAACTAAGCATGTGTTCATCGAAAAGAAGTATTGTATTGACGAGACAAAACGAAAAGTCGGAATTGAACACGCACCTCTTTCTGTCATTGAAAAAGCCCTTAAACAACATATTCATGAAGTAAAACCTTTATCAGAAAAACCATTAACTATTGTGGATATGGTCGATTTAAAACTAGTAGGGACTATAAACGCTAAATTAAACAGAAAAATTATTTCTGAACAGTTTCACCTAGGAAGCTGTAACGCTAAGACCATGTTAAAACGTCTAAATATGTTCGCAATTAAAAAAACTGAAATAGAAAAGGTATTATTATGAGATCTTCAAATCCAAAATCAATCCATGAAATATTAAAAAGCAATGCCATAACGATAAAAAAACGTTATGGTCAGAATTTTCTTATAGACGATAATATTTTACAAAATATTGTTGCATTAGGTCGTATCACAAACGAAACATTAGTAATCGAGATTGGGCCAGGATTAGGAAGTCTGACACAGTATTTAGTCAATAAAGCTAAGCATGTGATTGCTTATGAGATAGATAATGACTTAATTCCTATTTTAAAAAGTACATTTACTAGTGAACATTTTACGCTGATTCATGACGATATCTTAAAAAGAAATATAGATAATGATATTGCAACAATTAAACAATCGTTCGATCAAATTGTAGTAATTGCAAACTTACCCTATTACATTACAACCCCTATTTTAATGAAATGCTTAGAAGAATCAAAACGTATTAACCGTATGGTTGTTATGATGCAGCTTGAAGTAGCCAGAAGGTTAACCGCTAACAAGAATACCAAAGACTATAACGCCTTAAGTGTGGCTGTTCAATATAGAGCCTATACTAATTTTGCTTTTAAAGTACCTAAAAATGTATTTATTCCAGCGCCAAACGTCGAAAGTGCTGTTATAACACTAGATTTTGGAGCTCAAAAAGATCACAATGTGAAAAACGAAACGTTCTTTTTTGAATGTGTCAAAGCAGCGTTTAAACAACGTAGAAAAACACTTTTAAATAATTTATCTCTGTTTTTAGAAAT
>NZ_JBIOAG010000062.1:0-5640 GCF_043951795.1 Liberiplasma polymorphum
ATTTTGCTTGTTCAGCTAAAAGTTTTTTTATATCCGTTAGTAAACTTTCGACTGTAGGTTGATCTTTTTTAGTTTTTTCAAGTGCTTCTTTAACTCTTTTTTCTTCCTCTAAACGTTTTTGATGGGCTAATTCTTGGGCTTTCATCATGAGTTTAATGACAAAGAATATAACCAATGCAATGATGATAAAGTCAATAACATTTTGAATGAATAAACCATAATAAATCGCATTTTCAGTAATGCCTAACATTGGGTTTTCTGGTGTAATGACGTATTTATAATTTTCAAATCCATCCTTACCAATGGCTAAACTAATAATCGGCATTAAGATATCGCGGACTAAACTTTGAATGATTCTTCCAAATGCAGTACCGATAATAACTGCTACAGCTAAATCAACAACATTGCCTCGCATGATAAACGTTTTGAAATCTTGGAATAGCTTTTTCATCTAATTCCCCCTTGACTACATTATAGCAAATATAAAAGAAAACACAGTTCATTTTTGGTGAACTGTGTTTTTTATGATTAACGTAAGTTTTCTAGTTCTTTTAAGAACGCTTCAACGGGTTGATTACCGAGTAACTCAAATTGATCATTGATAATGATTTTAGGAACACCAGATACTTTAAATTTTGCAGATAAAGCACCAAATGTTTGGGCTTCAATCATTGAAGCTTCAACATTAGGATTTAACATCGCAATTTTATGTGCGGTTTCAACTGCACCTGGACAGTGTGGGCAACTTAAAGTAACAAATACCTTAATATCAACTTTTTTGTCTATTGCTTTAATGCGTTTGATTGTTGCTTCATCAAAATCAAAAGCAACGCCGCTCATGATGAGTAATCCATTTAAAAATGAGTTAATTTCATGACCAGCTGGAATCCCATTAAATTTAACGCCTAAGTATTCATCTTTGTCGTTTAACATGACAAAACTTGGGGTTAAGGTAATATTATACTTTTCAGCAAGGTCTGCATCTTTTTTAATATCTTTAAACTCAACTGTAATCAGTGAATTTAATTCTGCAACTTCTTGAAGAAGAAGTTTAGTTTCTTTACACGTTTCACAAATACCTTCTTGTGTAAATAAAACCATTTTTACTTTGTTTTGCATAGAGGCAATATACCCCTTAATTGAATCTGCCACATCTTGTGGTAATAATCTTTCCATCTTTTATTCTCCTTTGTATGTATGATTTAAATATTGATTCGCAGCTAACGCGGCTTTTGCCCCTTCAGCTGCAGAAATAATAATTTGTTTATGAGGTTGTGCAGTGACATCACCAGCAGCAAATAATCCTTTTAGTGAAGTCATTTGGTTATGATCAACTAATATTTCTCCTTGTTCATTTAAAGCAACTAAATCTTTAACTAAAGCACTATTTGGAATTGTCCCAATTTCGATGAGTAAACCGTCAGCTTTAATTAAACGTTTTTCACCGGTTGCTTTATCTAACACTTGAACACCTTTCATCATTTCATCGCCAAACACATTAAGTATTTGTGTCTCTAGATGGACAGTTAACTTATCAACCTTATCTAACTTTGATAATAAAATTTGATCTGCGCGCCACTGACTTCTGTGAACGACTGTAATTTTATCTGCCCAAGGCACTAAGTCAAGGACCCCTTCAGCAGCACTATTTCCCCCACCAGCAACAATTACATGTTTGCCTTTGAAAAACGGTGCATCGCAGGTAGCACAATAAGTAACACCTCGGTTGGCATAGTCATTTTCACCAGGAATAGCTAGTTTTCTAGAAGAACCACCTGTTGCAATAAGTAATGTTTTAGTTGTATATTTTTTCCCGTTACTGGTTGTAACGATATAATTTGGGGCTACATTTTCTATACTTGAAACCCCACTTTTTAATAAAGGCACTTCTAAGTGCGTAACATGATCAACAAACGCATTAGCTAAATGTTCACCATCAATCAAATTAAAGCCTAAGTAATTATCAACCGCTGTTGTATTATGCAGTTGACCCCCATTTTCTTTTGCGATTAACCCAACGGTTAATCCTTTTCGTTTGGCATATAACGCCGCATTTAACCCTGCGGGTCCGCCGCCTATAATAAGCATATCCCAAAGTGTTATCTCATCAAATTGATTAGTTATGGTTTTCTTTTCTACAGTAAAATTAAACATGCTTCATCATCCTTTATGCTATTTGCCTTTAATAATTAAATCTACCGCATCATGGATGTTGTCTAATTTAATATTAAAGTCATCTTCAATGGTTTGAATCAAGTTTTGGGTTGTCAGTAAGCCGATGGCTTTATCAATGCCAGAACGCACCGCTTTTAACTGTGCTAAAATATCGATACAAGCAGTGTCAGATTCCATTAACTTAATTATGCCTTGCATCTGGCCTTGTGTCCGTTTTAAGCGATTCACGAGTGCTTTATCACACTTCATAAGATCACACCTTTCATCAAAATCAAACCCATTATACCCTAAGGGGTATTTGACTTCAAATGATGTGCATTATTAATGAAAAGAAAGAACCGAAGTTCTTTCTATCCAAATAAACATTCCAAAATATTATCAAGGGTTATATTAAAGAAATACTCATCTAAAGGTTCATTTTCTAAAGCTTTTGATAGCGTAGATTCTTCAAAAGGCAGGCCTTTAAGTTTTTCTTCTAACTCGGTTAAATCTTTACTGCCTAAGAAATCCCCGTAAATTTTAACTTTATCTATCACACCATCTTTAACATCAAGCTTAAACTCAACTTTACCGCCAGCATAACGGCCTTCTTTTTCAATACTAAACTCAGGACTCTCACCATAATTCCATTCCCAAGTGTTATAACGTGTTGCCATCAGTTCATGAATTTTTTCTAAATCATGCGCACTTAGTTCATAAACATGATCCATAATATTTTCAGAGTTTAATAGGTATTTAAGTAAACGCTCTTTAAAATCTATCATTGAAATAGCATCTTTTAAATAAGGTTTAATATTCGTAACTCTTGCACGATTACTCTTAATACCTTTTGAAGCAATTTTATCAGGTTTAACATTTAAAGCATCCGCTATAATACTTAAATCAGCATCAAATAAAATCGTCCCGTGATGTAACATACGGTTTTTATGATAACTTTGTGCGTTACCACTAATTTTTTTGCCTTCAACAACAACATCATTTCTACCTGAGAATACTGCAGGGACACCGTAGCTATTTAAAGCTTTTATTACAGGATCGGTAAACTTACGATAATTATTTAAATTATCTTTTAAGTTCGTTGTCACAAATGAAAAGTTTAAGTTGCCTAAATCATGATAAACTGCCCCGCCTCCAGTAATGCGTCTAACCACACTTACATCATTATCTTTTACATATTTTGCGTTGATTTCTTCAATCGTATTTTGATTGCGACCAATAATAATACTGTTTTCATTTTGCCATAATAACACAAAATCTTCATCGGTATCTAAATACTTAAGCACGTATTCTTCTAAGGCCAAATTATATCTTGGATTTTTTGAATCGTTTAATATTGTTTTCATCGTTTCACCTCTATTTTAGACTCATAAAAAGTTTATCTTAAAAGCACTGCTGTGTCAACGATACTACTGTAATAAAGCACAAACTTAACGTTCTATGTTACAATATAAGTAGGGATAAAAGGAGTGGTTTTATGAAGCAATGTTTAATTGTTGTGGATTATCAAAATGATTTTATTGATGGGGCATTAGGCTTTGATGAGGCGCTTCAGATTGAGGCGGCTATTGTGGATAAAATAAAAGCCTATCGTTTGCTCAATGCGGATATTTTATTTACACAAGATACCCATGATGAAGATTATCTAGAAACCGAAGAAGGAAAACATCTTTCCATTGTCCATTGTCTTAAAGGCACATATGGTCATGAGATAAAATCATCAATAAAAAAGTTGATGGATAAAGACGATAAAATATTTATTAAACATACTTTTCCATCACTTGAACTTGGTCAGTATTTAAAAGAGATAGGCTATGATATAATAGAACTCGTTGGACTCGTTTCTAACATCTGTGTTTTATCAAATGCCGTAATTGCTAAAGCGGCTTGTCCTAATGCAAGGATCATTGTCGATGCATCATGTACAGCTAGTTTTGATTCTGACTTACACCAAAAAGCTTTAGATATTATGGAAGGTATCCATATAAACATCAAGAATAGAGGATGAATGATGAAAAAAATTAATGAAACAATGCTAATTGATTTTTATGAATTTACCATGGCCAATGGCTATTTCGAAAGTGGATTTAAAGACCAAATAGTCTACTTTGATTTATTTTTCAGAAGTATTCCTAATAGTGGAGGTTACGCTGTCATGGCTGGACTGAAATCTATTGTTGAATACGTAGAAGAGTTGTCGTTTTCTGATGATGATATTGCGTATTTAAGAAAACGTAAACTATTTAGTGAAGGATTTTTAACGTTTTTAAAAACCTTTGAATTTACAGGGGATATTTACGCAGTAAAAGAAGGAACGGTCATTTTTCCAAATGAACCTGTCATCTCAGTACGTGCAACCGCCATTGAGGCCCAATTAATCGAAACCTATTTATTACTAGCTGTTAATCACCAATCATTAATTGCAACCAAAGCTAGTCGTTTAAAATATGCAGCGAAAGATCGTTTAATTATTGAAATGGGTGCGCGTAGAGCACACGGAGTAAGTAGTGCTAATTTAGGCGCGCGTGCGGCTTATATTGGCGGGGCTGATTTAACAAGTAATACGTATGCAGATCGTCATTTAGATATTCCTGCGAGTGGAACAATGGCTCATAGTTGGGTTCAATTATTTGATTCTGAACTTGAAGCTTTTAAAGCTTATGCAAGAATTTATCCTAATAATACAACATTCTTAGTTGATACTTATAATACGCTTAAAAGCGGAATTCCTAATGCAATAAAAGTGATGAAAGAAGATTTAGTACCAAAAGGGGTTAACACATTTGCCATTCGTATTGATTCAGGTGACTTAACCTACTTATCTAAAAAAGCACGAAAAATGTTAGATGAAGCAGGCTTACCAATGTGTAAAATTATCGCATCAAATGCATTAGATGAATACTTAATCAAAGCATTATTAGACCAAGGCGCACCTATTGATGTTTTTGGCGTTGGTGAGCGTTTAATTACTTCAAAAAGTGATCCAGTATTTGGCGGTGTATATAAGTTAGTAGCCTTAGAAGAAGATGGGGTTGTTAAACCTAAGATTAAAATAAGTGATAACCCAAATAAAATTACTGTCCCACATTTTAAAAAACTTTATCGTATCTATAATAAGGACACAAAAAAGGCATGTGCAGATGTATTAACGATTCATGATGAAATCATTGATGAATCTAAACCACTCACTTTATTTGATCCAGATTACACATGGAAAAAAACGACTTATGAAAATTTTACAGCGGTAAACTTACTCATTCCTGTTTTTCAAAAAGGAAAATGTGTGTATCCTTTACCAACCGTAAAAGAAGTAAGAAACTACTGTTTAGAGCAATTAAATACATTATGGGATGAATCGAGAAGATTCGAGTTCCCGCATAAATATTATGTGGATTTATCTGAAAAATTATGGCAAACAAAAATGGACCTTATTAAACAACACACCAATAACAACAAATTGTAGTGTGT
>NZ_JBIOAG010000063.1:0-5399 GCF_043951795.1 Liberiplasma polymorphum
TTATAATACAAATGCATCTGAAACTTCTTCTTGAATAGGCTTTAAAACAATAACTGGTTTTTTAGTTAATAAAGATAGTAGCACACAAATACCAGAAAGTGCTGCAGCTAGATAAAAAGATGTCTGAAAACTAAATGCTGTACCAATCCAACCACCTACAATGGCCGCTGCTCCCCATCCTAAATAGATAATGCCATAATTTCCTCCATAGTATTTAACCCCATAAAAATCTGCTGTAACAGCAGGGAAAAGTGCCATGTATCCACCAAAACAAAGAGTAACAATAGAGATTGCTATGGCAAAGGGAACTGCAGAAGAGATAATACTAAATGATAACATAGCAATACCTGTAATTCCTGAAACTACCGCAATGGTGTTCATACGGCCTAACTTATCTGAGGCAAATCCCCAGAAAATTCTGCCTAACCCGTTAAATATTCCTAACACACCTACAATAGCTGCCGCCTCTACAACCGTTAGTCCTGCTAGCTGCTGTCCTATTGGTGAGGCTTGACCAATCATCATTAACCCCGCTGCACATCCAAGCATAAATATAATCCATATTTTCGGAAAAGCTGCTGTTCTCATCATTTCTTTTTGTGTATAGTTCACGACATTTTTCTGTAGTTCATTAGGTTGCCATCCTGAAGGTTTGTACCCTAAAGGTGGGACAACCATCCACTGAGCACCAATTGTAACTAACAGAAAGAATACAACCCCTAATATACGCATCGTAACTAGTGGTCCTACATTACTTATTAGGGCTTGCCCAATTGGCGTAAAAATTATAGTCCCTAATCCCATACCAGCAACCCCAACACCCGATATCAAACCGCGTTTGTCTGGGAACCACTTATTGCATGTAGCTAGTGGTACCATATAGGCAAAACCAATACCTAAACCACTTACAATACCATAAAATATATAAAGCCAAGTTACGTTAGTTGCAAAGCTTGAGAATATCATCCCAAGACACAACAACGCACCGCCTGCAATCGCTACTTTTTTGGGTCCAATTTTATCTTGAAGCATTCCTCCAGGTAGTGCGCCAATTGCGAAAAACACAATAACTAAAGAAAAGACAAAATTTAGTGAGGGTGTTAAACTATCGGCTGTAACCGCCATATGCTCACTTAAAATTTGAGCAAGTGGATCTCTATAAATACTCCATGCATACACCGCGCCACAACTTGGAATAATCATCAGTGTACCTAAAACGGCTAACCAACGATTCATTATCTTATCATTTTTCATTGAAAACCTCCTAAAATTAAAACACTTAAATTCCAAAAGTTTATATAATGTCCCCCTATATGATTACAGGTTTTTTTATATTATCTCCCTAGAATTTAAGCACACATTTCTAATATCTTATCATTAAACTTATTTTTAAACAACCCATTTTTTAACCCTTTAAGACAATTATAAATTAAACGCTATATTAGATAATAAGTCTAATCTTATTTAGAATAGGTTGTACTAATCATTAATCGAAATCTACACCAATCACTTTCAAAAGTTATATATTCATGTTCAATTTCCTTCGTTCGAGTTCTATTTCTTCTAACATAAAATCATAAAAAAACACTCAATAAATGAGTGTTTATAGATCTAAGTTGTGTCTTTATTACAGAGTTTTACCAGATTTTGATATATACATTACGGAGTTTTACCCTAAAATATTGTGTGTTGCTTTTTTGAGTACTAAGTATTTCCCTATACCCTTTAGATTTCAATATTTAAAGCAATAATGACAATTACGATCATCGCGAGTGTTAGAAGCGAATATGATACTAGATATTTTTTTATTATATTTTTATCAGTAAAATTATGGAACTTTGATTTAATCAATTTTCTATATTGAATAATCATATAAGTGAATAGAGAAAAACTAACAAGGTAGCATAGAGATATAAAAATCGTCAGGACAATTGCTACTACAACATAAGTGTCACTGTCTTCACCTATCGCACCTATTGCTCCATCAGGAATATTAAATCTTAGAATTGGCAACATTAAGTATAGTATGGCAGTCAAAAGTAAAGACATAGCTACAATCATTTTTTTTCTGAATTTTGCACGATACTGTTCATCTGAAGGGTTCTGTTTTACTGAATTAATTACTTTAATATCTTCACTGTCCATTAACTCACTAACGGATGTATTAAGACAGTTTGCAATTGTATTTAACATTGTAATATTAGGATAACCGTTTCCGGTTTCCCATTTGCTCACAGTTCTATCAGATACATTTAACATTTCTGCTAATGAACTCTGCGTTAGTTTGTTTTGCATTCTTTTTTCTTTTAATAACTCGCCAAATTTATTCATATATGCATACCTCCTATTAGTCATTATACTTAAATAATAAATAATTATCCACGAAGAAAAAGATGAATCTCTCTATAAATCATAGAATTAGTTAGTAATATAACGAAAAAATATCAATTGTGTATTGATTTACTATGAAATTCATTACTAAATAGAAACTACTCATTAATAATCAATTCTATCTTTATTACACGGACATTCTATAAACTAATAAACAACTTAACAATGACAAAAGCGATTCAACATAATTGCTTCATATGTTGGGTTGAGTTCAAATCCGATAGGGTCCATGCAAATTCACGACCCCAAATCCGGTCCACAAAAAACCACTATCTTTTCTGATTTTAAGTATAAAAAAAAGTGAAACTAATGAAAATCATCAATTTTACCCAATTATAATAAAAAAGTTGCTTTGCTTCAAAACGGCTAAAACGTACTAAATAAGCCATTAAAAAGGTATAAAGCAACTTGGTATATTTTTTGTGTCTTGTCATAACCAAGTTTGTGCCACTAATTAGGTTGTCACAACCAAGTTTACTATGTTTTCAGCATGGAGTTTGTCTCTAATAAGCATATAATCCTCATCAAAAAATTAAAACAACAGTTTTATTATTTTTAATGTCTTATCGAGTAAGTCAGGAGGAAGTTTTTCAACAGTTTTTAAATTTCTAGCTTTTGTGTCCATGGTTTTTACTTGTTCGCACATGATTTGGCCATAAGTTTTTGTCCTTGAATCTAAATCTACATGCAAAGGATATTTAAGTGCCTTATCAGAAGTAATTGGAACGACAATAACAAATCCATTTGTTTTTTTATGGTATATATCATTGCTTACCACAACACCAGGCCTCTTCCCTTTTTGTTCGGACCCTAATGAAGGATCAAAATCAACGATAACGATATCTCCCTGATTTACCATACTTCTCTACCTTTAGAGTCATCAAATATAATTTCGCCTTTATAAGTTTCTTTATAATCTAAAAATAACTCTTCTAGTGATTTAGGATCAAACGAATCTACTTTTGATAATATAATTTCTTTTCCCTCAACCTTAACTGTAAATTCTTCGCTTTCTTTGATATCAAGCATTTTTAAAATAGCAGCTGGTATAATGACACCTTTACTATTTCCTATCTTCTTTAATTGTGTATTCATAAAATCACCATCCTTCATAAATAGTATATACAATTGTTATAACATTGTCAATAGTTTTATATCATTGATGTTTAAATAAAATTATAAGCATAACCAAAAAAGAAAACACCTGTTAAACAGGTGTTAAACACATATGTCTTGTTATTATGGAGTTTTACTCTAAAATCGCTCGTGTTCGACGGAGTTTTACTCTATTTCCAACGGAGTTTTGCTTTTTTTCGGACGGAGTTGCTTTTTTCACACAAAGTGTAAGACAAATATTGCTTACTCTTTGTGTCTACTAAACTATACTAACACCAGATTTTCAGAACATTAAAAATCACTCATAATAGTTGCTGCATAATAAATGGCAATAAATACCCATGATACTGATACTAGACTCAATGAAAACAATAATGCACTCTTCTTGCTAAAGCTTTTTATCATCAAGTAACCATTATAAATTATTGAAACCGGAGTTAATAAAATTATTAATAATATCAGTAAACTGTTTACATACAAAAGGTATATGATTGAAGTTTGAATAGCAATAATAAATAGCACTATATTCAAAAAAATAAATAAATATAGCAGTTTTACTAAATTCTTATTCAGATTTTCCTTATTCAACATTGATCAAAACCTCCTCATCCTCTGGCAATAAAGACATCGGCATAATTATAGGTCCTGGTTCTGATCTTCTATCATCAATTTGAATTTCCGGTAAGTAAATAGGAGTAGCTCCATCCGTATAAGAATGAAAATCTCCTAACTCATATACAGGAACAATTACATTATTATCATAATATATATATGTGTGAATATACTCATATTCAAATAATATGTACTTCAAATCACCATTTTCCACTAATTCCTGTGTCATTGTTGCAAGAGTTGAATCTGATTTAAATGCTATCCAAGATATAGTAATTGCTAATTCTCTACCTTTTTCATTGTTGTGTAAATCCATATGTTTATGAATCCATGGATTATTTGGTCGTTCTTCATGAGCTGTAGCAAAAGCTTCTGCTAATTCCACACCAATATACTTTACCATTAATACATTCCAGTACGCATGTTGGAATGAATTACCAAGCTGTCCATCATTTGCCTCATTTGGATACAAATTCGGTGTTGTAGATAAAGCTTTTTGTGCTGTAGAAACCCAAAAAGGTGCTGCTAAAGGATTTGTCAATAAGAGTGCTACTTCATCAGAAGTTAGATTGAATCCAAATATCTCATACATCCCAGGTACTTCAGAACTACTACCAGAGTTATAATTATCATAACCCATTTGAGCTAGAGTTTCAACAAACAGCTCCTCATCACCATTCGCTATTTCATTTGCTATTTCTACATCAGTGATAGATATTAGCATCAAGTCTGTGTTATGTGTGGGACTTGAAGCTTCTACGGTATTTCCATTTGCTGCCAATGTTAGTATAAATATAAGCATAAGTAAAACAATAAAAATTCTTTTCATTTGAATCCCCCCCCTTTTTATTTAAAAATACCCTATAGGCAATAGATTGTCAACATCAATTTGCCAAATTTGATTAAATCGCATATATGTATTTTGTTCTTCTGTCATTGTTGAGCAACTAGTAATTACTAATGCTAATATTACACATAAAATGACTACACATAACTTAATTTACACATGTGAAAACTAAGAATTGTTTTCTCATGATTCCCT
Organism: Liberiplasma polymorphum; assembly: GCF_043951795.1. Classification (NCBI taxonomy): domain Bacteria; kingdom Bacillati; phylum Mycoplasmatota; class Mollicutes; order Liberiplasmatales; family Liberiplasmataceae; genus Liberiplasma; species Liberiplasma polymorphum. The sequence goes on from NZ_JBIOAG010000063.1 coordinate 5,162, forward strand.
CCAAAAACACTATATTTTTCTAAATATTAACACAACACTAACATGTCTGTCAATGAAACGATATCGAGATGGTTTTGAATCCATTTAAAACTGAAAACAATAAGGTCATATACTCATTCCCAGAAATCATCACACCATACAAGATTAGAAAAACACTATTTGAGACAACTAGTAAAATAACATGCAAATAACTTAAAATGGACAAATTTAATTGGACAGGAGGTTAAGATCATCAAAA
>NZ_JBIOAG010000064.1:0-5046 GCF_043951795.1 Liberiplasma polymorphum
TAAAAAAACTTACCCGATTGTAAGTTTACTTGTGATATGGTGACCCGTATGGGATTCGAACCCATGAATGCATGCGTGAAAGGCATGTGAGTTAAACCGCTTCTCCAACGGGCCAATAATGGCGCCCCAACTAGGACTCGAACCTAGGACCCCTTGATTAACAGTCAAGTGCTCTAACCGACTGAGCTATTGAGGCTTCTACGTTTTTTTATATATAGTGGATGTTACTTGATTTTATCAATTAAAAAGAAAGAGCCTGGCAACGTCTTACTCTCGCACAATGTACTACCATCAGCGCTGAAGTGCTTAACTGCTGTGTTCGGAATGGGAACAGGTGTGACCACTTCGCCATCGTCACCAGGCTTGTTTCTTTCAAAACTAGATAATACTGTATGTTGTCGAAAAGTTAAGTCCTCGATCGATTAGTACCAGTCAGCTTCATACGTCACCGTACTTCCACACCTGGCCTATCTACCTCGTAGTCTACAAGGGATCTTACTCATAAATGATGGGGAATCTCATCTTGGAGGGGGCTTCACGCTTAGATGCTTTCAGCGTTTATCCCGTCCATACGTAGCTACCCAGCTATGGGCCTGGCAGCCCAACTGGTGCACCAGAGGTATGTCCAACCCGGTCCTCTCGTACTAAGGTTAGCTCTCCTCAAATTCCCAACGCCCACGACGGATAGGGACCGAACTGTCTCACGACGTTCTGAACCCAGCTCGCGTACCACTTTAATGGGCGAACAGCCCAACCCTTGGAACATGCTCCTGCTCCAGGATGTGATGAGCCGACATCGAGGTGCCAAACTCCTCCGTCGATGTGAACTCTTGGGAGGAATCAGCCTGTTATCCCCGGGGTAACTTTTATCCGTTGATTGGCAGCCTTTCCATTCAGCACTGCCAGTTCACTAAGACCTACTTTCGTACCTGCTCGACATGTACGTCTTGCAGTCAAGCTTCCTTCTACCTTTACGCTCTTCGAATGATTACCAACCATTCTGAGGAAACCTTTGTGCGCCTCCGTTACTCTTTGGGAGGCGACCGCCCCAGTCAAACTGTCTGCCAGACACTGTTCCCCTAGTTACACACTAGCGGGTTAGATAACAGATGTCAGAAGGGTGGTATCCCAAAGGTGGCTCCACCGAGACTAGCGTCCCGGCTTCATAGCCTCCCACCTATTCTGTACATCTAACACCCATTATCAATATCAAGCTACAGTAAAGCTCCACGGGGTCTTTCCGTCCTGTCGCGGGTAACCTGCATCTTCACAGGTACTAAGATTTCACCGAGTTTCTTGTTGAGACAGTGCCCAAATCGTTACGCCTTTCGTGCGGGTCGGAACTTACCCGACAAGGAATTTCGCTACCTTAGGACCGTTATAGTTACGGCCGCCGTTTACTGGGGCTTCAAATCGAAGCTTTGTCCGAAGACTAACCCCTCCTCTTAACCTTCCAGCACCGGGCAGGCGTCACCCCATATACATCATCTTACGATTTAGCATAGAGCTGTGTTTTTGATAAACAGTCGCTTGGGCCTATTCTCTGCGGCTCTATTTCTAGAGCTCCCCTTATCCCTAAGTTACGGGGTCATTTTGCCGAGTTCCTTAACAAGAATTATCTCGCGCGTCTTTAGATTCTCTCCTCGTCTACCTGTGTCGGTTTGCGGTACAGGCACCTTATAAATTAACCCTAGAAGCTTTTCTTGGAAGCATAGATTCACAAGACTTACGTCGTCACGCCTCAGCCTTATATGTGTTGCGGATTTACCTGCAACACGGCCTAAACGCTTAAACTAGACATATCCACTGACTAGCTCTTGTTATCTTTCTCCGTCACTCCTTCAGTTCATAAGGTGGTACAGGAATATCAACCTGTTGTCCATCGGCTACGCTTTTCAGCCTCACCTTAGGTCCTGACTAACCCAGAGCGGACGAACCTTCCTCTGGAAACCTTAGACTTTTGACGGTAAGGATTCTCACCTTACTTTTCGTTACTCACACCGGCATTCTCACTTGTTACTACTCCAGTAGTCCTCTCGGTCTACCTTCTCCGCTGTAACAACGCTCACCTACCACTCAATCTTTTAAAAGATCGAATCCGCAGTTTCGGTATCATGTTTAGCCCCGGTACATCTTCGGCGCAGAGTCACTCGACTAGTGAGCTATTACGCACTCTTTAAAGGGTGGCTGCTTCTAAGCCAACCTCCTAGTTGTTTAGGCGACTCTACATCCTTCTCCACTTAACATGAATTTTGGGACCTTAACTGGCGGTCTGGGCTGTTTCCCTCTCGACCACGGACCTTATCACCCGTAGTCTGACTGCCGAATATGTTAGTATGACATTCGGAGTTTGATTGATATCGGTACCCCGAGACGGGGCCGTCAACCATTCAGTGCTCTACCTTCATACCACTTTGTTTCGACGCTAGCCCTAAAGCTATTTCGGTGAGAACCAGCTATCTCTGAGTTCGATTGGAATTTCACCTCTAGCCACAAGTCATCCAATGATTTTTTAACATCACCTGGTTCGGTCCTCCATTGGGTCTTACCCCAACTTCAACCTGCTCATGGCTAGATCACTCAGTTTCGGGTCTACAACAACATACTTAACGCCGGTTAAAACTCGCTTTCGCTTCGGCTCCACCCCTTAAGGCTTAACCTTGCATGTTATCGTAACTCGCCGGTTCATTCTACAAAAGGCACGCCATCACCCATTAACGGGCTCTGACTTGTTGTAAGCACAAGGTTTCAGGTTCTTTTCACTCCGCTCCCGCGGTTCTTTTCACCTTTCCCTCACGGTACTGGTTCACTATCGGTCACTAGAGAGTATTTAGCCTTATGAGATGGTCCTCACATGTTCCGACAAGGTTTCACGTGCCTCGCCGTACTCTTCGTTTAACGGAGGCTACACGATTTCGACTACAGGATTCTCACCTTCTTTGATTGGCCTTCCCATGCCATTCGTCTATCATGTAACTTTGTAACTCCTATTGTTAAACAGGGCTCTTCCCTTTTCGCTCGCCGCTACTCAGAGAATCGTTATTTACTTTCTTTTCCTACGGGTACTAAGATGTTTCAGTTCCCCGCGTCTTCCTTCATCCTAAGATGATACCAACTCTTCCAGTTGGTGGGTTCCCCCATTCGGAAATCCCTGGATCGCTGCCTACTTACGGCTCCCCAAGGCATATCGCTGTTCGTCGCGTCCTTCTTCGGCTTCTAGTGCCAAGGCATCCACCTTGCGCTCTTTATTTCTTAACTTTTCTACAGTATTATCCACTTTTCAAAGACCTTCTAAAATATCCATTGATATTTTATCAAAAAAGAAACCTTTACAGTCTCTCAAAACTAAATAGAACATTACTACTTCGGTAGGGTGTTTCCTTTGTTACTTGGTTGATTCTCCCTAGAAAGGAGGTGATCCATCCCCACGTTCCCGTAGGGATACCTTGTTACGACTTTACCCCAATCATTCATCCCACCTTAGGAGGCTCCCTCCTTACGGTTAGGCCACCTACTTCGGGTGTTACAAACTCTCGTGGTATGACGGGCGGTGTGTACAATCTCCGAGAACGTATTCACCGTGGTATGCTGACCCACGATTACTAGCGATTCCAACTTCATGAAGTCGAGTTGCAGACTTCAATCCGAACTGAGACCAGCTTTAAAAGGTTAGCTCCCCCTCGCGGGTTGGCAACTCTTTGTACTGGCCATTGTAGCACGTTTGTAGCCCAGGTCATAAGGGGCATGATGATTTGACGTCATCCCCACCTTCCTCCAGTTTATCACTGGCAGTCTCGATAGAGTCCTCAACTTAATGTTAGCAACTATCAATAGGGGTTGCGCTCGTTGCGGGACTTAACCCAACATCTCACGACACGAGCTGACGACAACCATGCACCACCTGTCATTCTTGCCCCGAAGGGAAGATCTATCTCTAGACCGATCAAGAAGATGTCAAGACCTGGTAAGGTTCTTCGCGTATCTTCGAATTAAACAACATGCTCCACCGCTTGTGCGGAGACCCGTCAATTCCTTTGAGTTTCAGCCTTGCGGCCGTACTCCCCAGGCGGAGGACTTAATGCGTTAACTTCAGCACTGGGTAACCCCAACACTTAGTCCTCATCGTTTACGGCGTGGACTACCAGGGTATCTAATCCTGTTTGCTCCCCACGCTTTCGTGCCTCAGCGTCAGTTCCGGTCCAGTTAGCCGCCTTCGCCACTGGTGTTCCTCAATATATCAACGCATTTTACCGCTACACATTGAATTCCACTAACCTCTGCCGTACTCTAGTCTTCCAGTTTCAAATGACCCTCCACAGTTAAGCTGTGGGCTTTCACATTTGACTTAAAAAACCGCCTACGCACGCTTTACGCCCAATAATTCCGGATAACGCTCGCTCCCTACGTATTACCGCGGCTGCTGGCACGTAGTTAGCCGGAGCTTTCTGGTTAAGTACCGTCACAGTACAGTCATTTCCTACTGTACTCGTTCTTCCTTAACAACAGAACTTTACGACCCGAAGGCCTTCTTCGTTCACGCGGCATTGCTCGGTCAGGCTTTCGCCCATTGCCGAAAATTCCCTACTGCTGCCTCCCGTAGGAGTCTGGGCCGTGTCTCAGTCCCAGTGTGGCTGTTCAACCTCTCAGTCCAGCTAAGCATCGTCGCCTTGGTAGGCCATTACCCTACCAACTAGCTAATGCTGCGCAAGGCCCTCTTATAGCAACGCTTGAATGCGTCTTTAAATACAAAATCATGCGATCTCGTATCCTATCCAGTATTAGCCACAGTTTCCCGTGGTTATCCTCGTCTTTAAGGCAGGTTCCTTACGTGTTACTCACCCGTTCGCCACTAGAGAAAACCGAAGTCTTCTCTCGTTCGACTTGCATGTATTAGGCATGCCGCCAGCGTTCATCCTGAGCCAGGATCAAACTCTCCATAAAAATTATCGAAACTAACCTAAGTTAGCTTTTCATTTTTTATCTTTGTTTTGATTCTGTCTACTCAAAGTATTATCTGTTCTATTTAGTTTTCAAAGACCATAAATT
>NZ_JBIOAG010000065.1:0-4320 GCF_043951795.1 Liberiplasma polymorphum
AATGGTCCAAAAAAGCACAAGGACCATAATCAATGGTTTCCCCACTTATAGTCATATTATCAGTATTCATAACACCATGGACAAAACCAATACTTTGCCAATGGGCTATAAGCTTTGCTTGACGTTCAATCACTCTTTGATACCACGTTAGATAAGCATCATTAGAAGAAATTAAATCAGGATCATGACGTTTGATTGCATAATCTGCTAAACTTTTTAGAGCAGATTCATCTTCTTTATATACCGCATATTCAAATGTACCTACACGCAAATGACTCATAGCTGTACGTACCAAAACAGCTGCATCTTGTAAACCTATTCGGTTAATTTTATCGCCTGTTTTAATGACGGCTAAGCTTCTAGTAGTTGAAACACCCATAGCATGCATTGCCTCAGACATTAAAAATTCTAACAAAGCAGAACGTAATGTTGCACGGCCATCAAACCCTCTTGAATATGGGGTAGTGCCACTACCTTTTAAGTGGACATCAACTAACCCATCATCCGTTAAATGTTCTAGCAATAAATGTGCACGGCCATCCCCTAAAATATTAAAATGGGCATATTGGTGACCCGCATAAGCCATTGATAAAGGCTTTACAATACCAAGTGCGGTTTGACCAAGCAAAAAACGACACCCATCAGGTGAATTGAGTTTTATCTTATCTATCTTTAAATTGCTTGCTAATGCATCATTAAATAAAACTAATGAAGGATTAGCAAATTTAATAGGCATTTGATCCGTATAAAATATTGATGGTAGTGTACGATAAGTATCTTTTATATTAAATCCATAAGTTTGCATCAGTTTATCACCCTTTTTTTTCATACTTATTATAACATTTTAACAAAACTATAGGATTGAATAAGCGTTTTAAAACTATATAGTCTTATCCAGTTTTATTATTTAGAATTATGTGTAAATCAGTATGATTAAATAGTGCTTTATGATATAGTTCTTATTGCAAACTAATTTAAAGGAGACCACGTTATGAAACATAATCGTCAGTTTACACTATTTCAACAAATTCCAATTATTTATAAAGCATCATTGTCATTTTTATTTCTTAAAATCTTTAAGAAAAAAAATGGAATGAATTTTAAACTAAAAGAACGCATCATGTTAGCCGTTACTGAAGTAAACGGGTGTGCAATGTGTTCGTATGTTCATATTAAGTTAGCCACTAAAGCAGGGTTATCTGATAAAGATATTAAAGAAATTTTAGCAGGTGAGTTAGAAGGAATACCTGAGGCAGAAGCTAAGGCTGTTTTGTTTGGTAAAAATTACGCGTTTAATCATGAAGTTGTTGATCAAGAGTTTTATACTAGACTAGTAGAAACATATGGAATAAGAAAAGCACGCTCTATATTAGGCGTAACGCATGTGATTACCATGACTAATGGTATGGGAATTTCACTTGATCTTTTAAAACAAACCTTGACATTTAAACACGTAAAAGGCTCAAACATACTTAATGAATTACTGGTACCAGTTTTTACTATGGTATTATTTCCATTGTTTTTACTTTTAAATCTATTTGTTGTGCCTTTTGTAAAACTCAAACATAGATAGTTCATCGATAAGAATAAAGCCTATTATTGGAACGAAGACTCTATTTAAGGGTCTTTTTTTATATCAAAAATAGGCTTTTGTTATAAAGCGCAATTATAAGCCTATTTATAAATTTATAAACAAGATATTTTTAAATAGAAAAATCGTGATATAATTAAGTCATAATTGCGATATTTGTTATAAAGGGTGATTAATTGATGAAGCCTTTTGTGTTAGAAAACGGTAAATTTAATATGGTTAAACTATTGATTACATCAATAGCTTTTTCTATTTTTATCGCGATTATTGTAATGCTGGTAGAAATGTCATCTATATGGTTAATTCAATATATGCCTGGATTACTAATGCTCGTTTTCATTTTAGTATTAATCCATATCACTATTTTAATTATCAATGATTTGAAACAGCTTTACTTTTATTTAAAGCAATTGGTTGTAAAAATTTTATTTTACCAACCACTGATACAACTCCACGAAGCGGTTGTTTTAGTGTTTAAAGAAGATATGATTAATAAAAGACAATCACATTCACACGAAAAACTGTGTGTGTTTCGCTGTTAAACCTTTCTATTTTACATTTTTAACTATGTAATTTAATAGAAAGGATGAATCTATATGTTTGAAGACTTTGTAAATCGATACAAGGTTATTTTAGATATTAAGAAAGCGCATCCTTTAAAGATGCGCTTTAGTTATGTAAAAAATCAGTTGATTATCTTAGTATGTAGTTTTTTGTTTATAGGGATTGGTATAGGCTATTTTACAAATTTACTCGAGTCATTTAATTATGTATTTTTACTTGTAAATAGCTTGTTTGGATTAATGTATATTTTATATAGTGTTAGTACGCATAAACATTATCAATATCACACCAAAAGAAATTATGATATAAAGGATGTTCTTATAGTAGAAGGAAGTAGATTTTTTTCTTACTTTTTACTGTATAACGTATTCATTTATAGTGTGTTTTTATCATTTGTGGGTTCAATCATTATTTTTATTTTATTGATTATTTTATCAATAACCGCTAATATTATATACTTTCTTGTTAGTATCTATGTTAGTCCTAAAATGATGAGAGAAACCATCTACTACAGTTTAATACTTTTTATAGGCCATATGGCAATAATTTATTTATTACCCATAAAGGGAATTGCTTTAAATTATACCATTTCATATGGAATAGTCATTATTTTTTATCTATATAAAAATTTTACTAATAGTGCTTTAACGATAAAACCTTTTGAGTATTCTAAATTAGCAATCATTACCATCATCATTGCAGGTGGGTACATTGTTGCTGTAATGAGTGATAATGAGTTTGATCTATTCTCATATGATTTTCAGTTTAATGAACCAATCGTCTTGGCATATGATTATCATTTTAATCAAGGAATCACTTATTTTAATCCGTGGAATTTAACCGTAGAAGAAGATAAGATTTATTTAGTTGAAAGAGAAATTTCAAATGGCATGGTATTAGAAGAATTTTTAAATATTTATGATATAAATGGTAATTTATTATCAAAACTAGAGGTTCCTGAGGCTGGTGGGTATAGATTAGAGTCTACCCGTGGCTTTTACTATCAAATTCTCCGTTATCCGAGTTGTCCGGTAACTTTTGAATGTACTCCTTTAGATGGAGAATTGCCTAATAACTATGTGTATCGTTTAAATGAGAACCTAGAGTTTGAGATGATTTTAGAACTTACTGGAAACTATGTTTCACATCATTCTTATTTCATAGAAAACGATGATGTTTCATACTTGTTAGTTGAAAACGAAATTGGATTTTTTGATGAAACAACAAAGACAATTGAATGGTATTTAACAAATGAATTAGATGATTTTTCGTTTTATTCAACCAATAAATTTATATTTATTGAAGAAAATATCGTATATAACAATATTAGTCATCTTTTAACAAGTAATGTTCATTTCTTCGGCGTCCCATTTTGGCCAAATAATATTTATGCTTATAATGAAGGTTATGCAATTAGTTATCAAGAAGAATTAGCATCAGGAAACTATGTATTGCTTCATTTAGATACCGAAGAGATTTATCGTTTGCCAAATGTTAAACATTTACCATATCAGTTTGTAGTCATAGATGATTACTTAATCTATTATACGAACCTTAGTCATATTAGTGTTTATAATTTAACTACCCACAGCATTAAAAATGTTCGGTTTGATGGAATGTTTTCTTGGATTACAACTTCAAGTGCAGTTACTATAAATCAAGATAGAATTAATAATGAAATTACCATAAACATGATAGACTTTGATGCAGGGATTAAGAAGATTATTAACCCAATTGAATGGCCTGTTTTATTAGGAATTCCAACGGCTTTAGTTATCTTTAGTACTATTAAGCTTCACACTAAAAAGTTTGCATCTCCAACTAAACATGACAGAAAGGAACTATCACGATGACAGAAACGAACTTAACGATTCGAAAAGCCAGTATTGACGACAGAGCTTTAGTAAAAGTACTATGGGATAAGGTAATACAAGATGCCTTTTCTAAATCTACCTCAAATGAACACCAAGACCACGCAGGTGAGCTGCAGTTTAAAATGAAACAATTCGATAAGGCATTTAGAAATAAAAAATCACATTACTATTTAGCGTTTAATGGTTCAAAATTAGTAGGAACGATTGCTTATGGCACACCACCTAATTGGGGTATATTAAAAAGAACCAAACGTGCGTTAAAAGATTTTATAGAAATTGGCTCGCTTTATA
>NZ_JBIOAG010000066.1:0-4291 GCF_043951795.1 Liberiplasma polymorphum
CTTGTTAACAAGTGTATAAAAAAGGTTCACAACAAGTGAACCCCTCTTTATCCATAGTTAATTAAATTGGTATCTTGCTTTTATGTCAATAAAGTGGACACATTAAGTAAGATATGCACCCTTTCTATTTTTGAAGGTGAATTCTTTGGAGAACAGAAACAAGATTAGATTTGAGACAAACTCTAATAACCTCTTTGTTATGTGGTTTATAACAAATATTGCACCTATTTATGATACGGCTCGTTATGTTTTATTTTCATAGCTCTATAAAGTTGTTCTAATAAGATTACACGCATCATTTGATGAGGGAATGTCATATTAGAAAATGATAAAAGGTAATCGGATTTTTGCTTAACTTCATCACTAATTCCATTTGACCCTCCAATTAGTAAGGCAATATGGTTATTGGTATAGGTAACGATGTGTTCTAACTTATCTGTAAGTTCACTACTTGATAACATTTTACCCTCTAGTGCGAGTGTAATAATATAGGCGCCTTGTGCTTTTTCATAAAGAAGCTGTGATTCTAAAGATTTGATTTGTTCTAAGTCTTTTTCACTTGGATTTTTAGGCTCTGAGTATTCTTTAACTTCAATAATCGATAACTTACAATATTTTTTAAGCCTTTTAGTATATTCTTCAATGGCTAAAGTCCAATACTTTTCTTTGATTTTTCCTATGCATATAATATCTATATTCATTCTTTACGCCTCGCTCTCGGATGGGCTGCTAAATATTTTTGCTTTAGATCTTCTTTTGAGATTTCGGTATAAATTTGTGTACTTGAAATATGCGCATGTCCTAGAAGTTCTTGTACGCTTCTTAAATCTGCACCTTGGCTTATTAAGTGAGATGCAAACGTATGTCTTAGGGTATGTGGCGTAACATTTAAGTGGTCACTTGAATGATCAATGATATCTTTTATGATATATCTGATTCCCCTTGAAGTAATAGAATCACCTTGAGAATTCACCACTAAATAGTGATGATCTTTTTTTTGCATTAAGTTGCTTCTAGCCCCTAAAATGTAGCTTTCTATTAATTCAGCTAATGGTTCACCCATTGGAATATAACGATCTTTTTGTCCTTTACCGTGCACTAAAATTGTTCGTCCATTCAAATCAATATCACGCAGTTTGATTTCACATAATTCACTTACCCTTACCCCTGTTGAATACAAAGTTTCGAAGACTATAAGATTGCGTTTACCTAAATCAGTATCCGTTTTTATTGTATTGAATATACCTTCAATTTCCTCGGGATATATAAATTTAGGCAGCTTTTTAGGTGCTTTTGGTGGTTGAATATCTAAGAAAGGATGATGTAAGGTGAGCCCTTCTTTCACTAAAAAATGGTAAAATGAACGAATCGTGCTTATTTTTCTTGCGACACTTTTAGCCGTATAACGTGTACTTACATCGGATAAATAAAACTTCGCCACTCGGACACTAACATCTTTAAATGAACCGAATTCTTCCTTACCTAAAAAGGCCATAAAGTCTTCTAAATCAGTTGTATAAGCTTTTATAGTATGATCAGAATATCTTAATATACCCACACAATAGTCTTGAAATAATGTAATAAGTTCTTGGTTTGTCATAATCTGTCTTTAATAAAACTGTCCATCGCATTTAGTGCTCTTTTAGCGAGGGCTTCTTTTTTCTCTTTTTTATTAACCCTTTGATCGAGTTCTTTTAAAAGACCAAAGTTTGCATTCATCGGTTGGAAATGTGCAGAGTTTGCGTGGGCAATATAATCTGCTTGAGCACCTATAACTGAATCTATTGGAAAAATTACCTTGTCTTTACCTTCTAGATAAGCTGCCATATTAATGCTTGCAACAATTGCACTGGCTGCACTCTCAACATATCCCTCAACTCCTGCAATTTGTCCCGCGAAGAAAATACGTGCATTTTTTTTAAGATTGTAGGTTTCATCCAGTAAGGTAGGTGCATTTAAAAAGGCATTTTTATGCATAACACCATAACGCATGATGCGTGCGTTTTCTAATCCAGGAACCATTTGAATAATACGTTTTTGTTCACCAAATTTTAAGTGTGTTTGAAACCCAACAATGTTATAAAGAGACGCTCTAGCATCATCTTGTCTTAACTGAATAACTGCATAAGGTTTATCTTCTTGATCTTGTGCTAATCCCACAGGTTTTAAAGGACCAAACAACATCGTTTTTATTCCACGTCTTGCCATTTCTTCAATTGGCATGCATCCTTCAAAAACCTTTAATTCAAAAGTCTTTACCTCAGTACACTCAGCATTAATAAGTTCATGATAAAATCTTTCATACTGTTCTTTATTCATCGGACAGTTGATATAATCAGCTGTACCTTTATCATAACGTGATTTTTTATAACAAATATCCATATTAATACTATCTGCATCAATAATCGGTGCTGCTGCATCAAAAAAATACAACGTATCTTCGTCAATCAACGTCTTAATTTCTGCCATTAATGCATCACTTGTCAAAGGGCCTGTTGCAATAATTACAGGTCCTTCTGGTAATTTAGATACTTCTTCATGTACGATTTCAATGTTGTCATGATGGCTTAAATAGTCAGTAACGGCTTTAGAAAACCCCTCACGGTCTACTGCTAAAGCACTACCTGCAGGTACTTGATGAATATCTGCCATTTTTATAATGAGTGAATCGAGCATGCGCATTTCTTCTTTCATTACACCGACTGCTTGATTTAAATGATTGCCTCTTAAAGAGTTAGAACATACTAGTTCTGCAAAATGGTTTGTATGGTGAGCGGGGGTCATTTTGACGGGTCGCATTTCATGTAGACGCACTTTAAACCCACGTTTAGCAAGTTGATAAGCGGCTTCACTCCCTGCAAGTCCTGCCCCGATAATCGTTACTGTTTTCATAATTCACTTCCTATAATATTTTAGTCTATTATAGCATATTTCACATAACTTAACTAAATAAAAAAGGCAAATGCATGCCTTTTATACTTCAAATATTAGTGGTGACTTAGATAGGGTTAAAACACCCTCTTTTAATGTAACTTTTTGATTATCAATTTTGTTTACAAATGTCCCATTAAGTTTTGATAAGTTATCTTTTAAGCCTTCGGTTTGACTAATATCAATGGACCCCTTGGTGTTAGAAACATTAAATATGCCAACTACCGTTTTATCTTTTAATTTATAACACCCAACAATACAATCATTTAAAGCATCTAGATAATATGCACCTTCAATAAATATACTATCTTTTACAATGTGGGCACAGACTTTAATGAGATCACTTATATCTTCACCACTTCTTGATATTGTATCTTTATCAAATAAACTTGGATGTTTTTCTTCACTAAACTCGCCACCACCAAAAATCATGGTCGCGCCTTTATTAAAGAAACTAAACGCATGCCAGTTTTTAAGTTTTATAGCATCCCCTTTTACAAACCCTGCAATTCTTCCAAAGTCGTGGTTTTCTAAATTACGCATTTTAATGTAGTTTTTAGGATACATATATTCTTGGGCAAGTATTGAATCAACATAAGTTTTTAAGCTATTAACGCCTTTTAAATATCCTTCAAAATAAGGATGTGTGTCGTAATCATAAGCCATATCAAAAATCTCATAAATTTCACTTTCACTTAATCCATCAAAACCAGAATTTCTAATATAGCGTAAGAAATGACCATGGACAGACTCACTTAACCATAAATGATTTTTATTAAGTTTTATTATCTCATTGTGCGCTTCTTCTAAAAAATCTCGTGGCAGAAGACTTGTTACATCAAAGCGGAATCCGTCAACACCTAACTTCACCCAGTATTTTAAAACATCAATTAGTGTTTTATAAAGTAATCTATCTTTTGAGTAATCAAAATCTTTAATATCCCACCAATCCCCTACACGATTTGCGAAAGCATTTTGCGCGTTACGATAGAAAAATTCAGGATGTTCTTTAATTAATACTGAGTCCGGAGAGGTATGATTAAAGACAATATCTAACATGATTTTCATGTCACGTTTGTGAACTTCACGCACTAAACGATTAAAATCGTCTAAGGTTCCTAACTCATGATTAACTGAATAATAATCTTTAATCGCATAAGGACTCCCTAATGTCCCTTTTCTAGACACTTCACCAATTTCATGAATCGGTAAAAGATAAAGCACATCAGTCCCTAATGCTTTAATACGATCTAAATCCTTAATTAAGGCGTTAAACGTACCTTCTTCAGTATGATTTCTTACATAGACTTGATAAATAAATAATCCTCTTAAGTTAATATTTGTTGTTGTACTCAATTAA
>NZ_JBIOAG010000067.1:0-4254 GCF_043951795.1 Liberiplasma polymorphum
TTGGCCAACAACTTTCTAATCAAGTAATGCAAGTATTAATTAAACGATTTGATGATGCATTTAGTCCATTAACGCGTGATCATTTAAGTCAGTTTAGTGTAAGTGATTTTAAAGCCGTTGGCTTATCACTTAGTAAGAGTGAAACGATTAAACGTATTATTGATGCCCCTACCGATTATGATGAACTAACCCATCAACCAAATGATCAAATTATCAAAGTGTTAACTAAGATTAAAGGCCTTGGTCCTTGGAGTACAGATATGTTTATTATGTTTATTAAAGGTGACCCTGATTACTTTAGTATTTATGATGGGGGTATTAATTCAGCCATTGAATCATTTTACGAAGGATTTTATCCAGAAGACTTTAAAGAACATTATTCACCTTATGGGACCTATGCTTGTTTTTACTTATGGGAATCATTAAATCATAAAGCATTAATTACTAAGACGATTAAAAATCATTTAGAGGAGAGTTTAAAATGGAAAAATATTTAGATAAAAGTCCAACGATTTCACCAAGCGCAAAAGTGTTTTCAGGCGCTCAAATTATTGGCGATGTAACTTTAAAAGATAATGTAGGTGTATGGTATAATGCCGTCTTACGCGCTGATATGGCCCCTATTGTGATTGGAGAAAATACGAATGTGCAAGATGGGACCATTATCCACACAGATGTAGATACGCCTACCATTATAGGGAAAGATGTCACCATTGGACATGGTGCAATCATTCATGCCGCAACGGTGAGTGATGGCGCATTAATTGGGATGGGGTCTATCATTTTAAATAATGCACATATTGGTGAACATGCATTAGTTGCCGCAGGCACTGTTGTCCCACCAGGTAAAAAAGTTGAGCCTAAGACATTAGTGATGGGAAATCCGATGAAGGTAATAAAAACATTAAGTGCAGAAGAAATCGCTCAAATACTAGCAAATAAGAACCATTACGTAAAATTATTAACTGAATATGAATAAGTTAAACCCACATTTTTGAAAATGTGGGTTTCTTTATTATGAAAAGTCATGTAAAATAGAAAGTACTACAAACTAACATTATTTTTGAGCGTTGCTTTTGAAAACCCCCTTTAATTCTACTATAATGACTACATAGTGGATTAAGGAGGCTCGTTATGCGAAAAAAACTTATTGGTTTTATTGTCATTACTGTTTTATTGTTCACCTTGATAGGGTGTGGACCGAATGATGGTTATCGTACACGAGATACTGGGAGTTCTACTGTAACGGAAGAAATAAACAGAGTTTAAATCAAGCTATTTAAATTCAAAAGTTAAAGTTTGCTTTAAAGTGTTCTTTGAAGGATTTAGAGGCCCGCGTTTTTTTTGGTATTATCGTTCCTCCTACTGAACTAATACTAAGACCCCTCAAATGCTTGGTCTCCCTTCAATGAATAGTTCATTGATTTTTTGAAAAGAACTGTCTAATTTAGACGGTTCTTTTATTTTAGTTGTTCTATAAATACTAACATATTTTTAATGGCTTGTTCTTGTTTATCAATATCTGGACAACTAATCTCTTTATACCTTCTTTTTAAATTCATCGGTGTATATGCTATATGAATCGTATCTTTGGTTTGACTTACATACATATACTTTGTGTTTAACTCTTTTGTAGATTTAGAAACATATTGATATAAATCTTTGATATTTTCAGTTTGTTCTGTTTCTTTTTCGATAAATAAGTTAAGCGCCCCAACAGAATGCTCTTCATCATACTTTACAATCTTTTGGACAGGTTTACCTTTAGATCGAAACTGATAATAAGAAGCGCTTTGACGCTTTTTAATAATATAAATACCGTCAAACACTTTTGTCTTGTGTTGCCCACTTCTTAGATATATTGTTGTGTCGAATATCATGGTATCTTGTTCTTTATAGTTTAATAAAATACGGTTTTTCATAAACGCTTGACGTGGAAATAAATAGCTTTCTTCAAACATCTTTTCTTGTTTAAAAGGATAAGGCGTTACATCAATATTAACAGAATTTCTATAGTTATAACTTTTTATATAGTTTTTATAAATATATTCATAAAGCGGTTTTTCACTTCGGTAAAAAACAGTGATTAATATTAACCCAATAAGTAAAGGGATTAAAATGGTTAATGCCATTAAAAAGAAAGGGCGTATATTAGTCCCAAAGGCTAAAAATGCTCCCATGGTAATTAAGATAATTAATGATGCCACTACAACCATAATTTTAAACATTGTATGAACAAAACGTTTACGGTTTTCTTTATATCGGGCAATAATGTCTTTACATTCATCCACTGTAGCCATATCATCACTCCTTTTCTTTATTATAACAAAAAAAATACCTATCCCTAGGTATTTTTTTCTAAGCGTATCGTTTTGACTGCTGTAAAAAAATAAACATACTTGGTAATAACTAAAATGATGATTAAAGGTTTTACCCAAACATACTCTAATATTATAAATGGGAATAAAAGCATAAAATCGACAAATAATAATAACGTTAATTTTTGTTTGAGTGTCATGGCTCTTGTGGTGATAAAATCTTCTAAATATTTCTTATAAATCCAAGTCCTTAAAAACCAGTCATGAAACTTTTTAGAACCTTTCGCATAAAAATAGGCTGTAAGCAGTAAAAACGGTGTCGTTGGAAGTAAAGGTAATACCACACCAATCATACCAAGGGCTAAGAATAGTGAACCTAAAAAGATGTATACTGCTTTAAGCATCTTCATCCATTAAGCGTTTTTCGCCTTCTAAATCTCTAATGGGTTGGATGTCTTGAGTCACTTCTAGTGTCCCTAAGAACTCACCATCTTTACCTCTAACTGCAAAATATCTAATATGCACAAAAGCCCCTCTAAATTTAATCCAAAAATCTTCGTTATCTTTTTTACCTGATCTAAAGTTTTCGACTATCTTTTCAACCACATGCACACTTGCAGGTGGATGACACATATTTACATGACGCCCTAAAATGGTAATGGGGCGATCAAATATACGTTCTTTACCTTGTGTGAAATATTTAACATAACCATCTTTATCCACAAATGTCATATCAAATGGCAATACATTAAGCATTGCATTCACTTCTTCAAATGTTAAGCTTCCTGCATCAAATGGTACTGTACCATCTTTTGGGGCTTCTAGTTCAGCCGCAAGTTCTGGATGGGCTTCTTTATTCCAAAGTTGTTTAGGTTTTTCGATGAAGTACCCAACCTCATCACTACCTTCATCAATTTTAATGAAGTTATATAAGTTTAATTTTTCTGAAAGTAATGGAATAAGAATGTTTTCTTCTTTAAACACCATATCTTTCACTTTTTTTAATAAGGCTAAAATTGGTTCTTTAACTTGTGCAACGGTAGTGTCTTTTGCATCTAACATTTTTTTTACTTGTCTTAAGTCTTCGCGTATTTCATCATCAACACCCCACATCACTTGTGGGGGTCCCGTAATGCCTTTTTTCTCTAAAAAAGGAAAGAATAATTGTTCTTTTCTAGCATAATGTTTATTAATTTCTGCAAGTCTATCGATGCCAACACGCAACATTAATAACGGCATATTTCCAGATTGTTCTAGATAAGGCGTTATTTCTTCATCAATAAGTTTTTCAATTCGCGTGTTTTCTTCACTAAGTACATGAAGTGGATGCCCAGGTGTTTCTTTCACACCGCCTGCGTGAATATCTGAGATGCTTCCTCCAAACACCGACGCATGCACGTCACATAATCTTTGAACTTCTTCAACAGGTAAGCCTTCACTAATTAAAGCTTGTTCCATCTCAGAAATTTCACTGGTTGAAATTTCTGCAAATTGTTCTTTAAATAGTTCTTTAATAACTTCTGGGTCTTCCCCATCATGTAACCTTTTAATCAAAGTTTTAAGTTGTTCTTGTTTTTCAACACTTTGATTATTTATAAATTCACTCATTATTTTTCCTCCAATTCAAAGCCTTTTTCTAAAAAAGCTTTCTTTAGTTGATCCATTTCTACTTTACGGAATTTTGCGCCAGCTTTAAGCGTCATAAAACGCCCAACACTTTCTAACATGCCGGGTTTTGTAATTTTATCAAAACCAAGATTAACAAGAATTTCTTTAACCTCGGGATGAGTTTGTACAATGGAATATACATGGTCATTTATATTAATTTTTTTCATATCATCACCTACACTATAATTGTACATTTTATAAATAAAAACTCAAATGATACCACTATTTTTATAGTTTATGTCTTAAGGTTATAAAATATCATTTTGTA
>NZ_JBIOAG010000068.1:0-2701 GCF_043951795.1 Liberiplasma polymorphum
TAAACATCTATCATTTTGGTGTGCTTATAAGTATAGATAGTTTATCAATTTTAAGAAAAATATCAGATTATTTTTTAGGGAGTTATGATAAAAATGCGGATTCTATTGGCGTTAATATCAAGATAAAGAACTTTATGAAAAACAACCTTGATAATTTTGATAAGATTGATTTAAAGTTACTTTCTGAAATATTATGGGATTTTTATCAAGAAGTGATTAATGTTGAACCCGAAATGATTGAAAAAGAAGAAGAGCAATATGACTCATTAAATGATTTGTTTTTTGATGATGCGCAAATAGAAGATATTTATAATACATTAATACGGAAAAAGAATATTATTTTACAAGGGGCACCAGGGGTTGGAAAAACATATTGTATTAAAAATATCATTGAAAGCAAATTTAAAATTGAAAATCCGAAGGATCAAATAAAAACTGTTCAGTTTCATCAAAGTTATTCTTATGAATCATTTATAGAAGGGTTAAGACCTACAGCAGATGGTAATGGCTTTATAGTAGAACCTGGGGTTTTTAAGGCTTTTATAACAGAAAAGGTTGTTTTACATAAGGATAAAGACTATTTTCTTATAATAGATGAAATTAATCGCGGAAATGTTTCTAAGATTTTTGGAGAACTCTTGATGCTTATTGAAAAAGATAAAAGAGAAAAGTATAGTGTTCAACTACCATACTCTAAAGATAGTTTCAGTATTCCAAAAAACTTATATATCATAGGTACAATGAACTCTGCGGATCGTTCATTATCATTAATTGACTATGCATTAAGAAGAAGATTTTCGTTTATAACGCTAAAACCTATGTTTAACTCGATAAAGTTTCATAACCATTTAAAAAAACATAACTTAGTAGATCATCAAATTAAGAAAATAGTTAACTCAATGAATCGTTTAAATGTAGTAATCTCTGAAAAACTTGGATCTAACTTCGAAGTTGGCCATAGCCACTTTTCTATAATTGAAGAAGAAGATTTCGATACTTGGTATAATAATATTTTGAAATACGACATTATACCTTTAATTGAAGAGTATTTTTTTGATGAAGAGGAAACAGTAGAGAAGATAAAAAGAGATTTGGAATTATTCTATGAGTGAAATACCTATTAAGAATCTTTATTATTTAGTGTTATATGCTTTTAATGAAATGAAGCGTAAAGATTTATTAGGGGATAAAAACATTGATAAAACAAACACGGGTTCAAAACTTTTAATTGAATTATTCTTGGTTCAAGTATCAAAAATTATTAAAAACGGAATATTTAAAAGTTATAACACAATAACTGATGAAGCTCTAACAATTAAAGGCCAAGTAGATATTGCAAAAACTTTTCAAATTACAAAGCCCAAAATTGTAATGTTATATGATGAGTTTAATGAGGATAACCAGTATAATCAAATTCTCAAAAAAACCATGCATAACATTCTTCTATCAAACTTAAGTGTTGATATATTACAAAAAGTTAAAAGGCTATATGCAATGTTTTCTGAAGTTCAACTTGTAAATGATATTGATTATAATCAGAAGTTTAATCGTGTAAACGAAGCTTATCGATTTCCTTTAGCACTTGCATACTTAATTAATGAAAAAGTAATACCAGATAGTTCTAATGGTGATTATAGGTTCATTGACATATTGAAAGATAATGAAACTATGAGTAATCTTTATGAAGCATTTTTACGTAATTTTTATAGAATCCATACAGATTATAAAGTTTCTTCGAGAGTATACAAGTGGGATTTAATTCCCATTAAAGATTCTGATTTTAATAAAATACCAATTATGAAAACAGATGTAGAGCTAGTTAAAGGAGATTTAAAAATTATAATCGATGCAAAGTATTCGAAAAAAGCTTTGGATAGTAGATATGAAACTTTAAAATTTACTAGTAATAATATGTATCAAATTAAGACTTATTTAGACCATAATAGAAATTATGATAACTTAAGAGGGATTTTAATTTATCCATCAAATGGTTATGAATTTAATGAGAAATACGATTTTCAGAATAAATATACGATAGAGCTTGCGACGGTTGATTTATCTCAAGATTGGCCATTAATTGAAAACAGGCTTTTGGAAATTATTAATTAAATATATTTACATAAATGAACTCAGAGTTCATGTTGAAATCTGTTAAAATAGTTATTATATATTTATGAGATATCAAACGAAGCATAATTTTCATCAAAGCACCAAGCAAATGTGTCAAAGACACAAGATCACATTGAAATCGTTGTATGAGGAACTAAATATTAAATCGGGGGGAAAGTACTATACTATTTTAGCAATTATTAAAATCTGTAACTTTTTCAATATATCTATAACTGATATGTTGGAAGGTAAATTGCCAAACTAATATAAATGTGATAAAATTATCGTGTTACTTATAGCGCCAAGATATGGATATTTTCATATAGGAGGCGGTAATATGAGTAACAAAAAACGATATCAGGAAGATTATAAAAATGAGTTAGGTCTCAGAATTTATAAATTAAGAACGGATAAGCAATTATCTATCTTGGATTTTGCAGTTCTACTCGACGTAGACCCAAGGACGGTTTCATACTATGAATCCGGAGAACGTGGAATTACTGTTGAGCGACTACTCAGTATTTGTAACATCCTTGATGTCAGTATTGAAAGTCTCCTAAGCAATTAGGAGACTTTTTTTATTTGAACTTTC
>NZ_JBIOAG010000069.1:0-2604 GCF_043951795.1 Liberiplasma polymorphum
CTCCTAAAATAAAAAAATCGTCCTCTAAAAAGGACGAAATAATTTCCGCGGTACCACCTTTGTTCTAGTTTCCTAGCACTTATCTCTATAACGCTGAGATGCGGATGGGTCTACTTAATTCTTCCATCTCTCCTGGTGTTATTCATTAACCTTTAACCATCTAGCTTTCACCATCCTAGATTCGCTTCGTGTTAGGGAGATTAATTACTCGTCCATTCTTCGATTTATATATTAATCATATCAAAAAAGTAGTTTTTGTCAATGTTAGTTCGCTATCAAAAAGAATAAACACTTCAAATGAAGTGTTTATTCACCTTTATATTCAAACAAACTACTAAGAGGCTGATCTTGAACGATGTTTAGTATGCCTTGTCCTATTAATGAAGCAATGCTCAGTTGAATAACTTTTGGTGATTGCTTATCTGGACCAAGTTCAATCGTATTAGTACAAATTAATTCTCTTATAGAACTTGCATTGATTCTATCGATTGCGGGTGGTGAGAATACTGGATGTGTACAGGCTGCATAAACTTCTTTAGCTCCAGCTTCTTTTAAAGCATCAGCGGCTGAGGCGATGGTACCAGCAGTATCAATCATATCATCTATAATAATAGCAACTCTACCAGATACATCCCCAACGATACCCATAATTTCAACTTCATTCGCACGTGGTCTACGTTTATCAATAATCGCAATAGGTGCGTGGAGTAAGTTCCCCATTTCTCTAGCGCGTACTGCACCGCCATGATCTGGTGATACAATTACAACTTTTTCATCTTGAAATTTTTTAGAGAAGTATTCTACTAAAATAGGCATTGCAACAAAATTATCGATTGGAATATCAAAGAATCCTTGAATTTGTCCTGCGTGTAAATCCATTGATAACACACGTGTTGCGCCCGCAACTTGTAAAAGATTTGCTACAAGTTTAGCTGAAATTGGTTGTCTTGATGCTGCTTTACGGTCTTGTCTTGAGTATCCATAATAAGGCATTACTACATTAATATGTTTTGCAGATGCACGTTTTAATGCATCAATCATAATTAGTAACTCCATTAAATTCTCATTTACAGGTGCATGTGTTGGTTGTATAACAAAAACATGATGACCACGTACTGTTTCTTCAATATTTAAACCTATTTCACCGTCTGCAAAACGTTTAACTTCGCATTTACTTAAAGGAATCCCAGTAAACTCTGAGATTTCTTGTGCTAATTTACGATTTGCACTCAGTGAAAAAAGTTTAATTTTATGTCCATTAAAAGTTGCCATGAAAACCCTCCAAAATATTTATCAAATCACATACTCATTATAGCAAAAAATGTCAAAAATAAAATGCAACTTATAAAAAAGTTGCATATTATTCTCTTATTCTTCTTCTAACTTATGATATGCTTCAATAACTACGCTCTCAATACGGTTTCTTGTCTCTTGATTAATTGGATGCGCTACATCTTTAAATTCACCGTTAGGCATTTTACGACTAGGCATCGCAACAAAAAGACCATCTTTCCCATCAATTACACGTAACTCATGAACCACAAAACAGTCGTCAATTGTAATAGCAGCAATCGCTTTTAAACGATTCTCACCATTAAATTTTTTAACTCTAACGTCTGTTATATTCATTATTCCACCCCGCATTTTATGTCTATAACACTTGTATGAGTGAATTATATCACAGTTATTTTGGCTTTTCAAACTTTTTTTATGCCATTAAACCGCGCCATCACTTTATTTTCGTAATTATAGCTCTGTTATTTTCAGAAAAATGAACTTTCATTTCTTCTAAAAGTGTTTTATTTTTACTAAAAACAAAGAAGGTAGGCCCAGAACCACTCATTAAATAGCCATCTGGATTAAACGCTTTAATTTGATCTTTTAACACCTGAACCTCTTTAAATAGTTTTAGTGTAAATGGTTCTAATGCATTATGCAATTCATGAATAATAAGTTCATAATTTTTATTATAGATTGCATTGGTCATGCCCGTTATTCTAACATTCTTAATTAATTCCAAATCAACCGACTGATAAACCGCTTTTGTGCTTACTAGTATAGGTGGTGTGATAAGTAAAATAGGAAAGTTAAGTTTCTTATTTAAGAAAAATAAATCTTCTCCTTTTCCTCTTGCAATACACAACTTGTTATAAACACAATAAGGTATATCTGCACCATATATTTCAGCAATTTTAGCTAATTGTTCTAAAGATAACTTTAACTTAAAGAGTTTATTTAACCCTCTTAAAGTGGCTGCTGCATCTGCACTGCCTCCGGCTAGACCAGCGGCTAAAGGAATATTTTTATCTATTGTAATATCGACACCACTAGAAATATTATATGTACTAATGATATATTCTGATATTTTATAGACTAGATTATCTTTTGGATCATCACAAATATGTACATTACTATTGATGTTAATCGTATTAGTTGTATTCTTTTTAAAAGTCAATACATCGTGAAGTTCAATGGGTGCCATCACCATTTCCAGTTCATGGAAAAAATCTACGCGTTTACCTAAAACATCTAAAAATAGATTTATTTTTGCATAAGCCTTTTCTCTTACCATAACTTCACCACCTATTACTTTTGATAATTCCA
>NZ_JBIOAG010000007.1:0-62005 GCF_043951795.1 Liberiplasma polymorphum
GACTCGAAGTCCTTATTTTTTTGCGTCTTTATAAAACGTTTCTACACTGAGTTCTGTTAAATCTTCGGTGAAGGCTTGTTCAAATAATTCAGGTGGTATTGTTACATAATCACACCCTGCAATCATTGCATCTTCTATTTGATCTTTACTTTTAAAACTCGCTCCGATGATTTTAATATCTAGATTTTTATCATAAATCATATCTTTAATATCCATAATTAACGCAAACGGATTTAAGTTATTTTTAATCATACGGTCAACATAAACAATGAGTTCACTAGCCCCAGCCGCAATACTCATCATCGCTTGATTTAATGATACAACTGCCGTTGCGGCAATATTATATTCTTTATGCTTTTTACGCATAAAACGGTAGCCTTCTTTAGTAGCTGGAACCTTTATAAAATCTTCTTTACTTAATAACGGCTTTAATGCAGTGATTTCATGAATCATGCCATCATAATTAAGTGATGCGACTTGAATGTATAGCGGTTTATTTTTAAGTAGTGTTTTTAGTTCTTTTAATATATCACCAGTGTCTGAGGCTTCTTTTGATAGTATCGTCGGATTTGTTGTTACACCGTATATTGGGTAATAATGACTGATTTTATGAATTTTAAGTGCATTCGCAGAATCAATTAAAAACATTATTCCACCACCAACATGTTTGCCTCATCAAACTTAAATGCTTCACTATAAGCCACTTCAAAAATATAACCATCTATATCTTCAAAGTATCCACTATAACCACCCCAGAATACTTGATCAGCGGGTTTAATGATTTTACCGCCAAGTTTTTCTGCAAGTGCTAATGTTTCATCAACTAAGTTTTTTTCTAAAACGTTATAAGCTATCGTAATGCCGTTAAATCCAGCCCCTTTTTTAGGGGGATCAGCAAGGTGAATATCCATCGCTAATGCCTCAAGTGGATATAGCGCTAGTTTGGTCCCTTCGTTATCAAAAAATACAATATCAATACTAGAAGATTCGTCTAAAGATGTCTTAAATCCTAACCCTTTATAAAATGCTAAGCTCTTTTTAATATCTTTAACCCCTAATGTTATAATATTCAAACGATTCATACAATCACTCCTTTAATTATAGTTTAATGCTTTAGATGAAATTATACAAGTCAATCGTAATTTATAAATCAATTGTTAACAGACGACTTATAGTGTAAAATAGACTAATAAGGGGGCGCTTTATGGACCTAAAACTACTCACTAAAAAAGCAAATCGTGGTTCTAAAGATCATCAGTTCCTACTTGGTATGCGCTATTTAAAAGGGACCGACTGTATGGAAGATAAACTTACAGCGGAAAAGTGGTTTAAAAAAGCCGCAAAGAAAAAACACAAAGAAGCCTTATACCACATGGGACATTTAAAGATTGATCAAGAAGAATATAAACTTGCGTTTACGTATTTTAAAAAATCCGCAAAACACAAGTTTTTTAGTGCGTACAAAATGTTAGGGTATCTTTATAAAGGCGACTATGATTTAGACTTACAAGACATTAAAAAATCTAGAGAATCATTTTATAAATATTATCTATTTGATAAGTACGATGGGCTTGATCCCCTCTTAAGTGTTTATGATATTTCTATGTTTAAATCCTCAAAAATTAGTTATCAGTTTTTAAAAGAAGCCATGGAATTCGGTCTAATTAAAGCCAAGTTTCATTTAGCGATGCTATTTCTTACAGATAAACATTATCAAGATTATAATAAAGCTTTAAAATTTATGGAAGATTATTACGCCGCAACAGCCGATGTAAATGCGGCGCGTGAACTTTATTACTTATATTCACCTAAAGAAGACCTCTATAAAGGCTTTAAAAAGAAAGATGCTGAAAAAGCCCGTATGTATTTACGTGATACCATTGAAGGCGACGGCGTTTTAAAAGGCACTGAATTTATTTATACTCACGGGGTTTACTATCCAAAAGATATTATGCCTTTAAATAAGTATTTAGAAAAGACGTTAACCAGAATGAAAACGTCTTTAGCCATCGATCAAAACTTTTCTCAAATCGTTTCTTTAAACACGTTTGATATCACCATGCATTTTAATATCGAAATCGTTTATGATTACGATGCAAAAATCACTTATAAAAAACGCGTGATTGAAGAAGAAATTTATGAAGAAGAAATACAGAAAAAACAAACCGTTAGAAAAGGCTTAAAGAAAACAGGGACCGTTAAAATTCCAACAATCATTAAGAAAACGAAGAAAAATAAGTCATGGGTAAATGAAGAAATGCCTTTTGAAGATAAAGGGAATATTGAAGAAACCCAAGCAAATTTTGTTAAGGTAGATTCTTTAAAATCCTTAATTTATGCGCTTGAATGTAATGATCACGTATTTAGTATGAATCAACCAATTACCCATAAAGAACTTTCAAAACGTGTTGAAAAAGATTTGAAAAAGAACTTTAAAAAACCTAAAAAAAGTAAACGTTTTAAACATGAATTTAATTTTGATTATATTTATAAACTTCAACCCGTAATGCAAATTTACTACCGCTATCAAAACACCTTATACAATGACATGATTGATTTAAGCCATAAACAAAAACTTAAGCAAGTCCGTTTTCCACTTGAAAAAAGTTTTGCAAGAGAACTTAAACGCTTTAAAAGAAGACAAGCTTCTCTTGAACGTAATAACTGGATCTTAAGTATTTTATGGTTTGCAGGGTTTGCGGCTACATTATTTATGATCTATCCAAACTTTTTAGCAAACAGTACCTTCTTCTTATTCCTATACAACTACTATATTTACCAATTATTAAGCTTAGCCGTTTCATTTGGCATAGCGTACTTAATTCACAGAATTGTTAAAGTCTATCCTGTTAGCGAAGAAGATTATATTAGACATTATGATGATGCAACACACGACGAACTCCGTGTTGATATCATGAAGAACAACTGGAAGATTTGGTTAAAACTTGGGGTTGTATTTATCCTAACCTTAATAAACATTTACTTTTATTATTTCATGTAAAACGCCTCCTGAGGAGGCGTTTTTTTATCTTTGCTTTTGCTTTTTTAAGTGGAAATAAAATAGTGCTGAAATGATTAAAAATAAAACGTTTAAGGGTGGGGGCATAAAGAAGACGTTATTAAACATCGTCCAAATATGAAAGGCTGGATTAAGTATGTAAAAGATAATCACAAAGATAAATAAAATCTTTAATTTCATCGTTAAATATTGTCCAACATTTAACCCATGTAAGCGTATAAGTGATACCCCTATGGGTAGTAAAAGTAAATGATTTAATATAACCACAAACATTAAGAGTGGCATTCTAAGTGAGTGCACTAAAAACCCATCATGGATAAAATAAAATATTGGTGAGAATATAAATGGGCTATAAAAGGTTAATCCAGAAAATAATAGGATTAAATATAGTTCTCTTCTTTTGAGGTTTAAAGCCTTTTCTTGTCTATAATCGTTATAAACATTTTTTCTATAAATCCATAAACTGATTAAAAGTCCAATAAAGGCAATAATCATCCCAGTCATATAAAAAATCTTGAATGTTCGTGTACCAACAAATAAATCAAATACCAAAACAAAAAGACCAGGAATAAAAAGCACTACCCCTGAGGTAAAGTAAAATACGAGTAAAATAATGGCCTTAATCATATGGTCTTTAGTCTGTGCGTTTTTGACAGTCTTTTTTTGCATGTAATGCCTCCAGTAAGTAGATGTTTTTTTATAGTATAAAGAATGCCACAACAATGCCAAGTGCGATGATGAACATAATTAATTTACTTATCATATGGATCTTGTGTCTATTGTGATTGTGATCTTGATTTTCATACCCATCTCTTATATGATCAAGGCGTTCTTTTGTTTTAACACTTGTATATAAATTACGCATAGCGCCACCCCTTTTTTTAACTTACTCTTATTATAACAAAAAAAGCCGTTAGTTTAACGGCTTTTATGAAGTTAGTATTAATTTTGTATTGTTTTACGAATACTAATTAAAAGACTATAGAAGCTATGATGATGCCTAAAAACAGGATTAGCATAACCGTTAATACAATAATATGTAGTTTGGGTCTTTTTTTCATATGTGTATCTTTTTTATCATCTTCAATTAAGTGAATAGCACGTTCTAGATCTTTTTCTTGTTCATGTACATTTCTCATGCAAACACCTCCATCATTAATATTATACCATTTTTAAAGGCTAATGAATATTATCTAGGCTATAAAGACGCATTTTCAGTAAATAATTAAACTAATTTAAAATCATAAGTATACTTACAATAATAATCGCTAACACCGATAACACGATTACAAATATTGTACGAATTTTAACAAATGTTGGGCTTTTAAAAAATGATTTCTTGGGTGGAGTCACTTTAGGCGGTTTAACATGATCGACTTGTTCTTTAACTTTAATAACATGAACCTTTTCATCCTCTCTTCGCATAAAAATCCCTCCTATATAAAAATTATAGCACGGCTTTAAAAAAGTGAATCCTTATTTATCGGATTCACTGTCTTTAATAAATATAAATGGGCGGATACGGTAATACTTGAATAAACGTTCTTTTTTTCTTAAATGTCTATTGGTTTTAATCATATGTGAATAGCGTTCTAATATAATAAACATCCCTAAAACAACCGGTCCAAAAGGAAGTGGAATAAAGTAGCCAACATTGACCATTGAGTATAAAGCAAACCCAAAAATTGATAACGCCACAAATATACTAAATCTTGATATTTCTTCAAGCAGTGTATAGCCTCTTACAACCATCTGATATCCATAAGCTACAATACCAAATAACCCTAAACTTCCTACAATCTGGAAGAAGGTTGAATGATACCAAAACATCGCCATCGGTTGAGGATTGTAGTAAACCACATCATACCCAAGCCCTGTTCCAAATAATGGGTACTTGAAAAATAGTTCGACTGCATATCGGTACATCATCGCCCTTGATTCTGTATCGCTTACTCTAAGTCTTGAGATCATCGTTTGGATGATTTCAGACCAAGGCGCAATTTTCCATTCAAACACAAAATAGATTAGTGCCATAACGATGATAAAGTCAATGACTAAAATATACTTTCTTCCATTTGAGATGAAGATGGTTGCGGCCATTATAAACGGAAATACAATGGCGGCAGAAATCATGCCCCCACGAGAAAATAAAAAGATAAGCGTCACAAACTGTAAGATACCAATCGTAAAATAAATACCAGGATACCTATGTTTTAAGCCTAAGTAAAACGCAAAGGGCATACTAAGAAGTAAATTATTAGATACATTATTACG
The DNA here is from genome assembly GCF_043951795.1 of Liberiplasma polymorphum. Lineage (NCBI taxonomy): Bacteria > Bacillati > Mycoplasmatota > Mollicutes > Liberiplasmatales > Liberiplasmataceae > Liberiplasma > Liberiplasma polymorphum. Next base: position 5,294 of record NZ_JBIOAG010000007.1, read on the forward strand.
CCACTGAAATAAACTTCTAGGGAACTGTTCATCAACTAAATGTTGATTTAAAGCAATACTACCCCAATACATCGCAATGCCCATTACCCCAATCGCTGTCATAATCTTCGCAAAATACATCGCCATATAGTGATTATCTTTAGGTAGGTAAGTTTCTAACGCAAAATAGACAAGGACCATGAAGGGTCCTAACCCAATAACATAATAGATACTTCTTAAGGCAAAATAATCTTCTAGACTAATCGCAAATAATCCACCTAAGACAATGGATGATGATACCGCAAGGGTGGGATAAAAAAAGCGGCCTATTTTAAATTTAACAGGATAAATAAACGCCCTTAAAAGCATCGCCGGAATCATAAAAATTAACGCATATAATAATACTGGATAAAAATAGCTAACCTCACCATATCTTGCTAAAGGCACCATCCCTATTAATAGAAGGGGTAAAAACGTTGGTAAGACATCTTTAACAAAGATTAAGTTAATCGCTATAATAAAGGCCAGAAAAAAGATGGCATATATTTCTAAACGTAAGAAGAATGCGGCAATCGCTATAACACTTAAACGGGTTATATAAAAATCACTATAAAAAAAGCGCTCAAGTAATTGAGAGAGTTGTTTATATTTAAATGTAATTAAACGACTCATACTGCACCTTCTTTACAGGAATAATAATCATGTTAAAGTTTACCACTTTAGCCTCTTTTAGTCAAAGCATAAACTAAGTAGATATTTGCTTGAAAAATACTAACCCTTCAACGAGTTCATCATGTAATGTTTCTAGACTAAGTAAATAAGTTATTTTTTGATTGCGTTCATAATAACGTTTTTCAAGGGTTACTAAATCATTATAGGTTTTTTCTATATTAGATGTAGGGTTTTTTCTTCCTAACATAATAATTAAATAAAGTTCCATCAGTTGGGAATCACTCATGGTTAAAAAAAGCTTTCTAAGCTTTTTATTGGCTTTAAATGTAACCTCAGTCGGAACATGACGTAAATTATTAAGCGCTCTTTGTTTATGTTCTTCTTCTAGTTTTGTATAACTATGTTTTAATATTTTTTGTATTAAATCCTCATTAATAAGTGGCATTATAAGCCTTCTTTCTTAAAGATAAACTGATTGTTTTTGTCACTATAAACATACCCAATATCACTGAGTCTTTTTTCAAGTTCATGTTGATCTAGTTCAAGTTCTTCACACATCACATCTAATGAACGAAAGTCATTACGAAGTTTTGTGTTCACCAAACTTAAAAGGACTTCTGGGGTGATTGATAAATTAATCATCTAATTCCCTCCTCTTTAAGATACTTATATTATACTAGATAAATCATTATTTTATAAGTAGTATGTATTTCACATGTGTTTAAATATAAATTATTGCTTTTCTATGGTATAAAAGAGATATAGTAAGGGATTCTTTTAATAAACTGAGGTGATTTGATGAGTGAAGATACATTTAAAAAACTTAGAGATGAAATGGTTTATAATCAAATTAAAGCACGTTCTGTACAAAGTAAAGAAGTAATTGAAGCGTTTAAAACTGTTCCAAGACACGAATTTGTACCAAAAGAATACGCAAAATATGCCTATCACGACCACCCACTTGATATCGGCCATAATCAAACGATATCACAACCTTATATTGTGGCTTATATGGTTGAAGCCTTACAACTATCTAAATCAGACCGTGTATTAGAAATAGGGACTGGTTCAGGCTATCAAACAGCCATATTATCTTTATTAGCTAGCGAAGTTGTAACCATCGAGCGTATTAATGACCTTCAAACCTCTGCGATGGCTAAACTCAACGAACTAAACTACAAAAATATTATCTACCGCCACGGAGATGGTTCTAAGGGAGCTTTAAAAGACGGTCCGTTTGATGCCATTGTTGTTAGTGCTGCCGCAAAAAAAGTACCGGAAGCGTTAATCGATCAATTAAAAGAAGATGGCCGCTTAGTCATTCCAATTGGTGGGTACTTTTATCAAGAACTAACGCTCTTAACAAAAAAAGAAGGCAAAATCAAAGAAACCCCACTAGGTGGGTGTCGCTTTGTCCCACTTATTTCAAAAGAAGAATTTGAATACTAAAAACGATGCTAGTTAAGCATCGTTTTTTTTAGAACCATTTCATTTTTTTAAACAGTAAGAACATGAGCCCTGCTAAAATAAAACACATGGCAATAAAAATACCTAAAGAGTATTCATACTCTAAAATATCAAAATGCACAAAGTTCATCCCGAAAAATCCTGTTAAAAAAGATAGCGGAATAAAAATAGCAGAAAATAAGGTGAGGGTTGTCATAATACGGTTCATTTTATTTGACTGGTTATTTATGTGAAGATCTAGTAAGTTTCTCATAAGTTCTCTTGCTTGATTGACTTGACTATCAAGGCGTTTTAAATGGTCGGTTAAATCTTCAAAATAGCCTTCACTTTCTTTAGTAAATAATTCGCTTCTTTCAAGTGCACGTTCAAGTTGTTCTAAGGTTGGTGTAACACTATTTTTAAGTCTTAATAATTGTTTTCTAACGATATAAAAATCTTCTTGATTAATATTTTTAGATCCTAAAATTTCTTCTTCAAAAACACTCATATAATTTTCTATTTCATCAAAGACATCAATGTGTTGATCGGTTATGATATCAAGGATTTGATAAAATAAGTAATCAATCGGTTTTTCTTTTATTTCTTTATGCGTTTCAAACAATGCGTGAAGCGGTTGTAAAAAAACTGGCTCTGTTTCATGGAAACTGATGATCGTGTCTTTAAACATGAATAAACTCATATAATCATCTAATATTTCACCTTCATGCAAATGTTCAATATGAAATACACCAAATAAATACGCTGGTTTGACTTCTATTTTATTACGTTGTTTCACATTAAAAACATCTTCTAAAATAAGTGAATCAATCGTGTAATATTCTTTTAGTGCTTGAATTTTTTCTATGTCATTTAAGCCAATTACTTGTATGTAATGTTTAGGAAAATCTAACGGTTTAAAATTGTTCGACATTTTAAGGGTGGTATCGTTAAAATGGTAATGAACAATTTTAGTCTCAATATGATGATGTTCTCCCGTATAGACAAAAGATTTTGGGGTAAAATAGTTTTTTATTTTCATAAAGTCTCCTAAATTTTGTCTTATCTAATAAATACACTTCCAAAAAATAATATGTTAATTACTATACCTATAATGGTTGCGGTGAGGATACTACTTGCACGTCTTGGATAATTATTAAACCATAAGATATATAATATGATGCCAACAATGGGCCAAATAATCGCAATCAGTGTAAGTAAACATCCTGCTGGTTCATCAACAGTTACAATAATATTTTGCTGCTTAGATTGTTGCTCTAATTGGGCTCCACATCGCTTACAGTATCTTGCGTTACTTTCATTATTTGTTGTACATACGTTACAGCGTATCATAAAAACACTCCTAACTCATTGGATTAAATTCTTGTAATGGTGGAAATTCTATCTCTAACTGATCGGTAAAAAAGTAATGAATACCACTAATGTAATTACTTTCTTGCTTCGTTGAATCAAAAAGGTATTCATTTCTAAAATGAAATTCAAGTAGGGTGTTATTTTTATAAACCATTTCTATTTTACTCCTTGAATTAGGCGGTAAAAATGGTTCTTTTAGTGTTTCTCCACTAAAAAACACTCTTCCACTATGGGTACTGAAGTTTTTATCATTTAAACTAAGCGCTAAACTAGTTAAAGCGTTATTGGTAAATTTCGTTAAATCTAAAAGATCAGTGTAGGTGTTTATTAACGTCTGTAATTCATTTTTATTCGTAATATCATAATGATGACTTACTCTATGCATCCCTTGCGTTAAGTAAACAAAATTGGGGGTTATAAGTACTTTGTAATCTGCTTGAAGTGTTTCTAACTCACTATGAATCAAAACATGAATTAAAATACGTTCAGAATTGATTTGATTTAACATTTCGATGTGATCAACACTAACCCCATCAACCTCATACATTTTATTAACAAATACAACTTCTAAATTAATGGTTAAATTTTGAAAAACTTGTGCAACACTTTGGTTATCAGTCTCTGGGACTTTTACACACCCAATCAGTGTAAATGTTAAGATTAAAAGCATGGTTAATCGTTTCATATGACCACCTCATCTAAGTTCATTATACGTGAAATTCGTCATAATTTCTATTGTTTTAAGTGCTTATAAATAAAGGGATGCCTTTGCATCCCTACTATTATTCTGATTCAGTGATAACAATACGCTCTTGGGTAATGTTAGAATCTTTTTTAAACAACTGATTAAACCATTTAATTTGATGAAGATAAAACCCAATATATAGTGTAAACATAATTACCCCTGCAAATAGTGCGGTTAATAATAGGTATATAGGATTAAACTTAAAGATATTAAAGATATAAATGGTTTCTCCCATATTATAAAATGATTCTAGTGGTGTTCCAAGTTCAGGTTTTAATGAATAAAAATAGTTACTGTATTGATTAAATAATACGAACATTAAATTATTAATAAAGAAACTTATAAAATATAATATGGCCACAAGTTTAACGGTTTTAAAAAATGTTCTAAAATTTAGTTTGGTAAAGCCTACTAAATAAGTCCATAAAGGGATACTTACAAGTAACATATGGCCAATTATATACGCAATCCCTCGTAAGGTTAATATGTTCGCATAATTTTCTAAACCATTCGCAAACAAGATTGATACAAAGGCTGCAGGTAAGTTTAAAATCAAAGCAAAGTTAAACCAGATTTGTTTATTGCTTATAAACGCAATCAGCAATACAAAGTTCGCAAAATGACATACCTGTAGGGGCAGTAACTCTATATCAAACTGGTACCCACTTACCACCCATATTTCGATGTTTCTAAGGATTAAAAGTCCAATAGCGATTAAACTTAAAATAATCCCTATTTTTCTATTTTCACTAAGCGTCTTTTTATGGGTGAAAAGATATAAAATTAATAAAGTGATAAAAGGAGAAATCAAAAAAAGATAGTGCCCAAAACTCCACATACTAAACGTCATAAGTTCACCTCTATTATATTAACTAACTATATTATAGCTTAACAAAAGAAAGAATTCATCATATTTATAACCCTTTACAAAAAAAGATTGGCAAATGCCAATCTTTTTAGTTTTGGTTTAATACAATACTTCTTATAATTTCTAGTGGGATTTTCGGTTCTCTTTCATAAGTAAGTAACCCATTAATCTCTTGTTCAACATCGGTTAACTGTGTATAACAAACGCCTTGAATAAATGGGGATTTGTATAACGGTTTAAAGACATGAGACAAGCGTTTTTCAAAGTCTTTAGGATCTTTAGCACTTGAATAACCCCAGCCTTTTGTTGAAGATTTCTCAAACGAAATCCCACCAAATTCTGTGACTAAAATCGGTTGTTTGTTATAGGTGAAGCCTTTGTTTAATAAGATTCTATGACCTGGTAAGCTGTTTAATATGGTTTCAAGATTATGATATCTATCTTCAAGGACAGCTTCTTTTGATTCATAGTCATGAATGGTTAGTAAGTCTGTGGTTCCATGTTCCCAGCCATCATTTGAAATCACCATACGGGTATCATCTAATGCTTTAGTAAGATGATACATTGATTCTAAGAAATGGACTTCTCTAGGACTATTGAGTAAGTTAGGTACGCCCCATGATTCATTGATTGGTACCCATGCCACAATAGATGGATGATTATAATCACGTTTAATGGCACGCTGCCATTCATCAAGTAAATTCATCATAGATTTTGATGAGAATTTATACGCACTAGGCATTTCTTCCCAGACAATAAGTCCCATTTTATCAGCGTAGTATAAGTAGCGTTCTTCTTCTATTTTTTGGTGTTTTCTAACGCCGTTAAAGCCCATGAGTTTGGTTAGGTTAATATCTTGTTTCATGGCTTCATCATTAGGGGCTGTTAGTAATGAAGTAGGGTAATAGCCTTGATCTAAAACTAGACGTAAGTAATAAGGACGGTTATTTAGCATAATATTTCCATTTTCAATCGAAATTTTACGCATACCGAAGTAACTTTTTACTTGATCGATGCCTTTACTTGATGTAAGGGTAAAGGTTACATCATATAAGTTAGGGTTTTCTGGAGACCAAAAATGATTTTTATCTTGATCGTTTGCTTTCCCTAAATAATAAACAGCTTCATAATAATTTGCATGAATATTAACTTTTGTTGCGATAACCGTTTTACCGTTAAAACTAATCTCTGTTTCAAGTTCAGAATCTTCTTCTAAGTTTTCAAAGTAATATCCTATTTTAATCGAATTTGTAAGAATATCTGGGATAAATTTGGTGCGTTTAATATAGGTTTTTGGGACTTCTTCTAACCATATACTTTGCCAAATTCCAGATGTTCTTGTATAGAAGATGTTTTCACTTTCTTCTTTCCAATATTGTTTTCCTCTAGGGATTTCAATATCTTTCATATCATCAAAAACACGAATGGTAATAACATTTTCTTTTGAAACATTGACATAATTTGTTATATCGACTGTAAAAGAAACATTACCCCCTAAATTCGTACGGACAAGTTCTCCGTTAATGAAGATATCTGAACGGTAATCGATTGCACCGACATTTAGTATTTTAATGGTATCTTCTTTTTCTACTTTAAACGTTCTTTGATACCACATGATACTGTGGTCTTCATTTGAAAAGATACCACTATCTTTTGATTGATAGCAAAATGGGACATTAATGGTTAAATCCTTAATTGGTTTTTTATACCATTTATCTTTTAACCCTTGATCTGAGTCATCAAAGGTAAAATCCCATTTACCGTTTAAGTTAAGCCACATCTCGCGCTCGAATTGTGGTCTTGGGTAAGTGTTTTTCATGTTTCTACCTCGCTTTATTGTTTAATACCCGTCATGGTTATTCCTTTAATAAAGAATCGTTGTGATGCTAAGAATAACGCAAGAACAGGAATAATGGAGACAACTGTTGCTGCCATAAGTCTTGCATAATAAATATTGTATGTCCCTTGCATTAGGGCAAGCCCAACAGGTAAGGTCCTAACGGAATTATCATGTAAAACAATGAGCGGCCATAAGTAGTCATTCCAGTTACCCATGAAACTAAATAAGCCTACCACGATTAAAGCGGGTTTAGTTAAAGGGAGTATAATACGTAAATAAATTTGGAAGTTATTAGCGCCATCAATATGCGCGCTTTCAATTAATTCTCTTGGAATCGTTAAATTAAACTGTCTTAATAAGAAAATACCAAATATCCCGCCAAGTCCTGGAATGATTAAGGCTTGAAGTCTATTTAACCACTCAAATCGAATCATAATTGAGTAAAGTGGAATCAGATTCATAACCGCAGGAATCATCATGGTTGAAATTAATAACCAGAATATTTTATCGCGGCCTTTAAACCTTAAAATACCGTAACCATAAGCAGCAAGTGATGCAATCAGTAAATAGAGTAACGTGTGCCCTGTTGCTGCTATGAAACTGTTTCTAATATAATGAAGAATATTGTGGTTATCATCTGTGAAGATAAAACGATAACCTTCTAGTGAGAATTCACGAGGAATCAAGTTAAGTTCTCCTCTTACTGCTTCTCGTTCTGATTTAAATGAAGTTGATATTACCCAAATAACAGGCATAACCCAGAAAAAGGAAATGATGCTTAATATGGTAAATGACAACCGTTTTTTTCTTTTTTCAACTGCTTTAATTGCCATATTTAATCACCCATCCTTTTAATAATTCTGGTTTGTACAATGCTTATGATGATCATAATTATCCCAAGCACAACCGCCATCGCGGTTGCAATACCTGGATTTGGTCTTCCCCCACCAAAAGCAATGTTTCTAATATACATCATTAAAACGGTTGTTGATTGTTGTGGGCCACCACCCGTTGCAAGTTGTGGTTGGCCGAAGACATTAAAGCTTGCAAGGGTCGTCATAATAAATATATAAACCAATTGATTTCTTATAGAAGGGAGTGTAATTTTGAAGAATTTTTGAAATATATTTGCACCTTCAATGTCTGCAGCCTCATACAAGTTATCTGGTACTTCTTTAAGTGCCGCTGTAAAGATGATCATATTTCCACCAATTGTCCACCATACCGTCATAAGTACAAGGGATATCCAGGCAAAAGGCTGTGAGGCAAGCCAGGGAATGTTTTCAAAGCCTAAATGACCAAGCGTTACATTTAATACCCCAATGTTGGTATTTAACACCCAACGCCATATAAGCACAAGCGTTGCAATTGAGAATAAACTTGGTAAGTAAAATACGGCTCTAAAAAACTTATACCCTCTTGGTTCAACATTAATTAATGCTGCAATTAATAACGGAAAAGCAACTAGGATTGGGACGGATAATATAACAAAAGTAAAAGTATTTTTTAATCCGTTCCAAAAGTATTGGTAATAGATATGATCGGTTTCAAACAATATTCTTCTATAATTGGCAAGCCCGATAAAGGTTCTATCTTCTGGAAAGAATAAATGCCAATTAAATAAACTGATAACTAATCCGTAGAAAAACGGGAAAATAAAGAATATTGAAAATAAAATTAAATGTGGAAGAATGAATAGCCCTGGTTCAAACTTTTTAAGTTTTTCCTTAATTACCAAGGGCTTCGTCGACACGTTGGATTCCTTCTGCTTCAGCTTCATCTAGTAAGGCTTGTAAGTTTGCGTTTCGATTAATCATTGCCGCAGTTACACGAGAATAAATTGGGCTAAATGCATCATCAAAATACGGTGATGCATTAACGAATGTAATCGTATCAACATCCACAAAAGTATTATGGTGTTCGAGTGCTAAGAATTCATCACTAGCTAATACAGATAAGTTTGCAGGAATTTGTCCAGCATTTGCCCATCTTATACTATTGCTTGTGATATATTCAATAAAGGTTAAAATTGCTTGTTGTTTTGCTGGTGATTCAGTACGTGCTCTTGGCATAACAAAGTTATGTGATCCTGCCCAAGTTGCTGGGGTTTCTCCAAATAACGTTGCAATCGGTGCAGTCCCAAAATCAATCCCTGAATCAATGATTCCGTTTAACATCCAAATCCCGTTAATATGGAAGGCTGCATTACCTTGTCTAAAGTAGGCTAAATCTTCATCAACGCCAATATTAGCTGGGCTAATATTATCACGGTAAATCATGTTATGGAATACTTCTAACGCTGCTAAGCCTTCTGGTGAATTATAGGCTGGATATTCGCCATTTTCATCTAAGTCTTGGCCACCGTTTTGGAATAAACTAGCTGTAAATAATGTTTGTGAAGGCCAAGTAGATGATACTGGTAAACAGTGTTGGACATGGCCTTCTAATGCACTACAGGCATCAACAAGTTCTTGGTAAGTTGTCGGAACACTAACCCCTGCAGCATCTAAAATCGTTTTATTATAATATAGTCCAATGGGATGCACATCTAAAGGAATCGCATAACGTTCCCCTTCAAATACGCCTGCATTCCATACGGCTTCAATGTAGTTACTTTCATCAAAATCGGCATCTTCTAGTAAGTGATCAAATGGATCAAGCATACGTAAGGATGCATAACGCTGTATATGATCTAAATGCATGATCGCTACATCTGGTCCTTGTCCTTGAGGGACTGCTGTATTTAATACTTCATAAAAGTCAGCTGAAGGAATGGTTTGCGTTAACACGCGAATTTCTCCTTCAAATTCAGCATTAAAATCATCAATCATTGCACGCATTTCTTGACCATCTGGTCCTGTAAATATGTTCCAAAATGTAATGACTACAACACCGTCATCATCGTTGTTGTTACCGCCACCACATGCTAATAAACTTATTGTCATTAAACTAATTAAAAATGTCAGTAGTAATTTTTTCATCAGTTAATCCTCCTTTATATAAGGTGCTTCAGTTTCTGTTTCTGATGGCCTGAAGTTTCTTACTTGTGGCCATCCGTCTTGATCCCAAATGATTTTATCAATTAACATTGGGCGTCTTGTTGCGCCATTTGGTAAAAATGGTTCGTTTTTATTAATGCCGTGATAAACAATCCAGTAATCGCCCGCATCATCTTGAACGATGGCATTATGACCATTCCCTACGTAAGTTTCACCATGGCCAATAACTAAGGAACCGGCACTATTTTTAAGATTTCTACCCATTCGGTCAACATAAGGGCCTAGTAAGCTTGTTGATCTCCCTACTTTGGTTTCATAGCCTGAGTTTGCACCAGCACAACATGAACCCGTTGATGTAAATAAATAGTAGTACCCTTCTTTACGGATGATATAGGTTGCTTCATGGGCATTCCCAGCAATGTGAATTTTTTCACCTACTGTAGATAAGCCATCTTCACTTAACTGAATTGCGTAAATACCATGGAAACTTCCCCAAAACATCCATTTATCATTTTCTTCTGTAATATATACAAATGGATCAATCGAGTTTGGGACTCCTATTTCATTACTATCAAAAAGTTTACCGTGATCGGTAAATGGACCATATGGGGTTTCACTTGTTGCAACCCCTATGGCAGGATTAGGATCATCCCACACCGATAATGAATAGTATAAGTAATATAGACCATTAAAGTATTTTATTTCTGGTGCCCATATGAACGCAAACCCTTTCCAAGAAGGTTTTTCTTCAAATGCATCACCCATGTCTTCCCAGTTCACTAAATCTTTGCTTCTAAATATTGCTACATAACGTACACCATGTTCATAATCAAAAAAGTCTTCGGTTGCATACGCATAAAAGTATCCATCTTCTGCACGGATAATTGAAGGATCTGCAAAGACTGGTTCAATGACAGGGTTTTGGTAGGTTTTCACAGGTTTTTCCCCCTCAAATAGGTTACATCCATATAAAGTAAAACTTAATAAAAACAAGAGCACAATTAAATATTTTCGCACAACATCACGTCCTAATTATAGCGGAGAATCTAGAGAAATCCTAGATTCTCCCCCATTTTTTTTATTCGTAAATTCTAATAACCATAAAGTTTTCTACGGTAATGACACTTGGTACGTCACCTTCAGTGTGATACCCAAAGAATAAAGCGAATTTCGCGGTGTCAATCGTATCATTACTATTAAAGATAAATGAATACGTTCTTAATGTATCATCGATATCCCATTCAACTGGTTGGCCATCTTTTAGATCTTTGAAGCCATCGGCTGGGTCTTCAATCCCTAACCCAATTCTTCTTGCTTCTGTACTTGAGATTCTAAATGTTACTAAGTAGGTAACACCAGCATCAATTGAAACATCTGTTTGATGGAGTTGAATATGCCACCAAGCATCGCCAATTGTATCTAAATCTGCGATTAATTGGTTATCCACTGCATCCATTGTTCCAGTTCCAACTGGGAAGTCGAAATTCCAGTCATCATTTGAATCAAATGTTGAATTATTTAAAATATTTTGTTCATCTGCTTCAACCATATTGAAGTAAGTAACTTCAACAAGTCCTGCGGTATCATCTTCATGAATTTTTCCTAAGAATAACGCAAGTTTTGCAGAATCAATGGTTCTATCTGCTCTAAAGACATAGTAGTAAGTAACAAACTCATCCGTAACTTCCCACTCAATCCATTCACCTTTTAAATCAGCAAATCCATCTGCAGTATCTTCAAGACCTAATGCAATCGTGCGTGGTGCATCTGCACGCATTGTTACAGTGATTAAGTACGCATTTCCTGAAATAATACTAATACCATCTTGGTAAAGTTGTACATTCCAAAATGCATCCCCAATATCTGTTAAGTTCATTACAATCATATCATTTTCATAAGCCATAGTACCTTGATGTGGTTGTAAATCAAAGTTCCATCCGGCCTCAGTAGTCATGTCTGGATTATCAATAACACTCATACCACCTTCAGTTGCTTCAACCACTTCAATTGTTCTAGTAGCCGTTGCAGTATTTCCAGCTGAATCGGTTACTGAATACGTTAATGTATAAATGCCTACAGTTTCTGTATCAACAGTACCTGTAACGATAATATCATCTGTTAAGTCACCATCTTCTGGGTCACTTGCAGTAACACCAGCAAGTGGATCAAAGGCTGTTCCTTCTGATATTCTTAAGTTATTAGCCCCGTGAATACTTGGATAAGCATCCTCTAATTCTTCAACTAAGAAGCTTTGAATATATACGGTAGTTGGTTCATCAGTTCCAGCAATTTGTCCCATAAAGATTGCATATTTTACAGTGGTTAAATCACTTTGTGCATTAAAGATATAGGTATACGTTTCAAATTCAGTAGTTAAATCCCACTCAACCGTTTCACCTTTTAGATCTCTAAAGTTATCTGCGGTATCTTCAATACCAAGTCCAATACGTTTAGAACCTTCAGCTCTTGCAACGACTGTAATTTGATATGATTTACCCGCTTCAACATGAATACCACCTTGTGATAACTGAATATGCCACCAAGCAGAACCTAAATCTTCAAGTTCGGCAATTAATACACTGTCTTCAACCATCATAGTTCCTTCACCTACAGGGAAGTCAAACGTCCATCCTGTATTGCCTAAATCAAAGAATGGGTTAAAGAGTTCAAAGGCATTTTCTTTACCAAGGACAACAGAGATTAAACGATTTTCAATCTGTGTTAATCCCTCGTGTGTTACTTTATATTGTAAAACAAAATTCGAATTGTTTCCTAAGTTCGTTTGGACAATTCCAACTACTTCAATTGAAGCGGTTAAATCCGTTGACCCACTCATTGCAGTAACGCCTGCAAGTGGATCAAAACTTTCGCCAATTTGAACGACTACATCATCAAGTCCTGAAAATTCAATATCGGTTTGATCTAATGTAACACGCTCAATTTTTACTTCATTAATCACGACGTCTGTGCCGTTATCATCATCACCAATACGGCCTAAGTATAAAACAAACTTCGCTGTATCTATTGTACGATCACTTGTGTAAATGAAGCTATAAGTTTCCATTGTATCTGTTAACTCAAACGCAACATTTCCACCTGGTAACATCATATAGCCATCACCAGTATCTTCCATCCCGATACCAATGCGTTTTCCTGATGCAGATGATGCTTCAACGCTAAATCTGTATGATTCACCTTCGGTGATCATAACGGTTTGGTGGACTTGAATTTGCCACCACTGTGTTCCTGGGTTGGTAATATTTGCATGAAGTTGATTATTGGTCACACTAAATGTGGCTGATCCACCTGGTGTATCTAAAGTCCATCCACCAGTATCTAATGTAAAGTCTCCATTATATAAAGCCCATGGATCATCGGTTTCAAATACAACCGTAATAAAACGGTTAACCGTCGTAGTTTGTCCACGACTGTCTGTAACACTATAAGTTACTGCATGTTCACCTAAAATTAATGTATTAACAAAACCATCTACTTCAATATCTGCAGTAATGTCGTTCCCTGCATAATCAGTAGCGGTAACCCCTTCTAATGGGTCAAATGTAGCACCTTGCATGACCGTCGTATTGTCAACACCACTAAACGTTGGTGCTGCATACGTTCTACGACATGCCGCTAAAGATAAAACTAAAACACTGAAAAGCATTAAAACTAAAACCTTTTTCACTATTTCTCCTCCTTATGGTAAAACTATTATTTTATTTTACCATTATTTTACCTTTTATTTTTCCACCTGTCAACCACAAGTGAAAACATTTACATCTTCTATTATAGTCGTTATAATTAACTTTTCAAATATATATACCTTAAAAAGTAATCGGTTTCACGTGGTAAAATTATGAAAAAAAACGCCGTTAAGGCGTTTCTTCTTGGTGTTTTCCCACACTATTACGAGTGACCAATTTGGTCGGTGTGATAAGTTTTAACGGAATGTCTCTTCCTTTAATTCGGTCAATGAGTAACTCATAAGCTTTTTCACCCATGAGTTCTGTATAGACTTTAACCGTTGTTAAAGGAGGCAGTGAAAATTCAGCATGCGCAATATCGTTATACCCTATAATACTCATATGTTCAGGGACTCTTATTCCAGCTTCATAAAGCGCTGTTAATGCGCCGATGCACATAGAGTCATTCCCTATAAAGAATGCGGTTGGTAGTTCATCTGTATCAATAATTTTCTTCATGATGCGGTAACCATCATGATAGGTTCTTCCGCCATGATGAATAAACTTTTCTTCGTATAACCCTTTACTTTCTAAATACTTTTGGACGAGTTCATAACGATGTTCTGCTAAATCGATTTTTTTACTTTCTCTAATTTCTTTAACGCCAATAAACCCAATTTTAGTATGATTTCTTCTAATCAAATAGTCCATGACTTCTTTTACTGCATTTTCTCCATCAAATAGTATGGAGTCAAATTTATTTGGATAGGGATTCGAATTAACAAAAACGATATTTTCAGTAATTTGACTAAACGCTTTAATCTCTTGTTTTGTGAAATGGCCAATCCCTATGATTCCATCAACGTTTTTAAGTTTACTGTAGTCATAACCATTTTGCACATCATTTAAAACGATTAGATGAATGTTTTCATCCTTAATTCTTTTTTCAACCCCTAAGCGAATCGATAAGTAAAAAGGATCTTCTAATTCTTCTAACGTTGTATACATGCTTACAACCCCTATGGTATAGGTTGTTTTAGCATGCCTTTGAGAAATTGTTTTATACTGTAATTCTTCTGCAATTTTTAAAATCAACGCTTTCTTTTCTTCTGAAACTCTTAAACTCTCATCGAAGTTTAAAACACGAGAGACAGTACCGATAGAGGTTTGTGCGCGTTTAGCGATTTCTTTGATCGTCGCCATATTGATCACCCCAATTTAGTTCTATTTTACCAAATTTTTACCAAAAAACAAAGTTAAAAAAACAGACCATTTGATAATTGGTCTGTTAAATACTATTTAATTAAACTTCTACCACCATCGTAAGTTAAAATAGTGCCACTCATATAGTCAAAATCTTTTGATAACATTTTATATACAATCTTAGCAATTTCTCTAGCAGTTGTCACTCGGTTTAAAGGGATTTTATTAACGGAAGTTTCATAATGAAGTTTATTTTTAAACATATTGTTCATTGGTGTTTTGGTCGCACCAATTGCGAGCGCATTTACTTTAATGTTTTTATCTGCAAGCGTTAATGCTAATTCTTTAGTCATTAAATTTAATGCAGCTTTAGATGCATCATAACTATATTTATTTAATCTTGGTAATATGCCGTGTACTGAAGTGATATTTAATATACGTCCATCACTATTAAAGTGATTCATAAAGCACTTCACCAAGAAAAATGGACTGATTAAATTAACTGCAAGTACTTGTTCAAACTGGTTTACTGTTACCTCTTCTAATGCTGATTCATCCTGAATAGCTGCATTATTAATTAGCACATCTATTTGATTATGTTTTTGGATTATTTTACCTGCCAACTCTTCTAATTTATAAACATTTTTTAAATCAAAAACATAAATCTCTAGTTCTGAATATCGCGCTTTTAAATCCATTAATTTTTGATCATCAATATCAATAACGATTACATGAAACTTATTACTTAGTAGTTTCTTTACAATAGCTTCGCCAATACCATTAGCACCGCCAGTAACTACAGCTTTCTTTTTCATCATATTATTCACCAACTACTTGTATTTTTTGTTTTAAGAATTTTTCTAAGGCTTCATCTACATAGATAGCATCATTAAGTAACTGCTCAGCCATGTCTAAGTTATCTAGTATTTCTTTACTTGTTATATCTTTAAACAAATCTTTATGTTCTTCTTCAATGCAAGATAAAAAATCATTTTTATCTAGTATATTTAAGTATTTATCTAATATAGAGTTTTTTAATAATATAGTTTTAAAGAATCGATGGTGATTATCAAAGTCTTTGCTTAGTTCAATAGTTTTAGTTGTGAAATCTAATGCGTTCGACAAGTAATTATACGCATGAACTTTTCTGGCGAAGTTATCTTTATCTTTTTCATATTTTTTTTCGAATATTTCACCGATTGAATAATAAATTCCTGCAAGCATAGAATCTTGTTTACTTTGGTTAAATAGTTTATTGATATTAGGAACATTGATGATGTAATTATAAATAGCTTCTGCTTTATATGCTGCATCTAAACATTTTGCTAAATCAATTGTGGGGATTGATGATATGTGTCTGTATGCTCTAATAGATAAAAGTAATTTTCTCAATCCTTCATCGGAATCATCATGATACTCAACTGAAAACTGATCATTTATCGGCCTTACTTTTACACCGATCATTGTAATAGCTTCTAATAGTTTATCATAGGCCTCATTCTTCCCCATCAACACTAAAGTCCACCCTACCTCATCAATTAAAAAAGATATTCTTCTAATACTATTTTTGGAATGATTAACCATTTTCTTTCCTAATGTTAAACGAATTTTATACTCACCTAAAAGTAATAAAGATCTTGTAATAGAACCAATCTCATCTGCAATAACATCTTCATTTTCTTCAAATTTATTATCTGAAATATATTGATTAATTTTACGTAGGTAATCATTAAAATACTGGGAACTTTTTAACGCAGTACTCTCTGCACTTATCCCTTTTGATAATCTCTTTGAAATGTAAAAATTATACACTGAAAAAGCAATAGTTAATATAATGATTACAGCAACAACCAAATAGATGTTTTGTGTTAATATTGCATTGATTGATGCAGCAAATATAGCCACCATAATTGGAAGTATTTGAATCTTTCTTTGCGACTTTTCTCCCATAGAATCCCCCTGAATACATTTATATTATAAAATTATTATAGACTCTAACCAGTCATAAAGCAATATTATCCCACTTATTACTGAATTTATCCTAAAATAATAAGCAAGCCTATTCGGCTTGCTTAATCAATCTCTTTTAATACTTTTCTAATTTCACGCATTTCATAATTGGCATCTTTATACCAGTTTGGACCAAATATTCTATATAATGTCCATCCTCTAGATTTTAGATATTTTTCCTGATGGTAAAATGCATCTCTAATATCTACTTGGTTCCCACTTGAATTCACATCACAAATAATGCCTAATTTATACACACTATTTACATCATCATAAATACCAAAATCAATATTATATCCACCAATACCAATATTAGTTTCTACAACCATATTATCGCGTTCTAAGCGTTTTAATACTTCTTCTTGTAATAGATTTAGTTTATCTTTATCACGCATAGATTCTTGATCTGTGAGCTGTTCAAGGATACGTCTTGCCCCATCACTATCTTTATTGGATACATAGTAACAATACTGCATATATTTTTTAAGCAGTTTTGGCCCTGAACTTTTTAAGTCTTCTACATGAAATTCAGCTGGATAAAAGGAAGTAACTAAATAGATTTTTTTCTTAGCACGAGAAATTGCAACGTTTAACCTGTTTTGTCCACCTTCATTATTTAACCACCCAAACTGTCTTAAGAAGCGTCCGTCTTTATTTTTAGCATATGCCGTAGAGAAGATAATAATATCACGTTCATCCCCTTGAACATTTTCAATGTTCTTAATAAATAAACTTCTGTCTTCTCCGTCTTCAAAACGGTTTAACTCAGTTTGAATCTTTTTCGTTAACGATTTATTACTAAAGATTTCTTCATCGAGTAAATCTTCTATGAGGTTTCTTTGATTGACGTTAAACGTAATGACACCGATGGTTTCATTTTCTTTTCTAGTACGTAAAATCTTTTTAATGATTTCAACAACTTTAGCGGCTTCTTGTTTATTTTGTCTATTGTCCCATAACCCATCTGGGGTTACAACATATTCAATCGGTGGTTTTTTCGGTTTATCTAAGTTCGGTGAAACAATCAGTTTACCGTCATAAAAGGCATAATTAGAAAACCCAATTAATTCTTCATATTTTGAACGGTAATGATAATTAAGAATGGTTTCTTTATATTTATATCGGGCTAAATCTAATAAACTTTGGGCATCGAGTGAAATATCTACTTCTGTATCATCTTCAAGTAAATCTTCATCATATTCTAAGCGACCCTGTCCTAATGAGGATGGTCTTAACTGTTTCGTATCTCCTGCGATGACGACTTTTTTCGCTCTATAAATCGTAGGAATCCCTTTTTCTACAAACATCTGACTAGCCTCATCAAAAATAACCAAATCAAACATCGCAAAATTCAGTGGAATAATCTCACTAACCACCTCAGGCGTCATCATCCAGACTTTAACATTACTAAATAGTTCTAACTGATACGTATGCACAAACTTCCCTACACTCCATTTACGGGCTGAATCAAGACGACGTTTAATATCCATAATGCGTTTAGCATTACTGAAATTAAGGGCATGTTTATATAAGTTCATCGCAAAAGTTTCATTACATAATTGTTTTTTCTCTTCAATTAAGTCTGAGAGTTTTTGCATGTTTTCTTTGTAATAGTGAATATCTTTGACGCGGTCTTTATTCATCGCTTCAAATTTTTCTAAATACCCTGTATAGATTGCATCAAATATATCTGTATGATAGTTTTCTATATTTTCCATATCTTTAAAAGGCGATCCATAAATTAATACATCAATATAGCGCATTTCATCTTTAGATAACGTACTTAGTACAGGATCTACTTTTTCTAGCGTTTTATGTTCATCTTTAATGAACTGATAAAACGCGTCATCTTCAATAATTAAGCTTAAAAACTTTCTTGCAAGCTTAACTTTTTTAAAGAAGAAAGGAATGTGTTTCATATGGGTTTTAATGAATAGTTTTTTCTTTTTACGTCTTCTGAATTTAAACGTGGTTTGATGGTAGTGTTCAATAAAGCTTTCAAAGTCTTTATAAAACTGTGCACGCACAAGTTTTTCACTACGTGTGAGTTTTTTCTTAATTTTTTCTAAGATTGGATAGGCATCCATAGCTTTTTTAACTAAGACTAAACGTTTTAAAAGAAGTTTATTGTCAAAACGTTTTTCAAGGTTTTGTAAGAACTCATAAGTAAGGGGGTCATACATTTCATAAAATAAATCATGGATTTTTTCTGGTAATAACGCTTCTTTGATATCTTTTGTTTTGACGTAGCGCGGATAAATTTTATAAAGTTCTACATTTGCAATACTTGGAGTAAAAAATAACATATGCGCTTCTTTTAATTTTGCGATTAAGTTATCAATTTCCGCATCAATGGCATGTTTATCATTATTGGTGTTTCTACTTGGTGGTAAAGGATCAATATGCCCTTTAATTTGCGCATAAAAGGTTTGTTTATCTTGGGCATCATCTAAAAATAGCGCAAATTTAGACGCATACCCCATACGGGAATGAATAACATCTAAGGCAACTTTTTTCTCTGATACAATTAATACATTTTCCCCTTTTGCGACTTGATTTGCAATAAGAGAAGTAATCGTTTGGGATTTTCCTGTCCCTGGTGGCCCCCAAATAACTAATTTATCGTTTTTATTAATTAAATCTAATACTTTTTCTTGAGAATAGTTTAAATCGTTAATATACGTTAAATCTTCTTCTTTAAATACCGCAGGCCCATTGACTTTAAACGGGGTTGATTCTTCATAGTTATAAAGTTTATAAGGATCTTCTAATAAGCCTTCAAGTAAATCGTTATACGATTTACTATTTAAAATATCGGTTAAATCTTCTTGTAGTTTGGATGAATGAATTTGGTATTTACCTAAAACGATATACTGTTTTAGTGTTAAATCGCCACGTTTAAAACGTTTATAATCTTTTTTAAGCGTGTTTTCGAAAGGTTCAAATAAGGTGTGGGTTGAGAGTTTTCCATCAATATGAATATGGTTATGATCATAAAACGGTAAAATGACATCATTAAAAATACTCGCACTTAATCCTTCAATGATTGGGACATTTTTAATATCTTCAAAATGAGAAAATTTATTATTAGCGAGTAATAAATCACGGTTAAATAAGATATCTTTTTCTTTATTAATGGTTAAGTAAAAGTCATAGCCTTTTCTTTCTAATAAAACAGGGGTGAATAAAAGCGGGGCTTTAACATCAAAATCCTCGCCTTGAAGTTTTCCTTCAACGAAAGGATAAGCAATAAATAAGTCATAAGACCCTTTTTCTTTTACCTCACGGTTCATCTCACGGTATAAAAGCGTGAGGGTACGGTAAAATCTATCTTCTTCTATTGAACGATTTTTATTGGTAGAATCAGTTAATCTTAATGCCGTTTTTCTTTTACCTAAAATTAAAGAAATCAGTTCATCGTACAAATGGATTTGGAAAAGATCAACGCCAATGCGTTGAGAAAGTTTTGATGTATATAAATTTCTATTTCTTCTAGAAATGTTTGTTAACCTATCTTTATAGTTGGACAATACTTTTTGCGATTGTTTTGACACGTTTACTTCGTTTACAAGCGCATGCTTGTGTCTTAAAATCACGGCTAAAAAATGATGCGCATAGTTTTCTATAAACGCTTCATTAATTCCTTGTATGGCTTTAAAGTCATCTAACTTTAAAGGTTTAGTCTGTGCCATTTCAATCAAAGCTTCGTCATTACAAATCACAGGTGATTTGTTATAGGCATCACGAAACTTTATACGTAAATGATCCCTAGTATAAACAAGTTCATCAAGTAATGGGTCTCTTTTAAGTGGCATGAGATCACTTCCTTACAGTCAATTTAAAAGCGCTTTGCAAGAAAGCGCTCATGTTTCTTGTATTCTTATTATAACAAGAAAGTGTGTATATTTAATGGAATTAGTGAATTTTTAATTATTTAATCCTTGTCTTTTGAATGGATGTCATTCTTACTTTTAGCGTTAATTTGAATAATAGCATTAAAAGCGTCAGTCTCATTAAATTTTTTTGTTAAGTCTATCTTGATTCCAATGCTTTCAAATTTAACCAGCATTTTTTCTGTTGTACCATAGTCATTTGGATAAGAAACTTTATTGCTCATGATTTCCCCCTTAATTATGAATATTATTGTTTTGTACAGACTTTGCTAACTCATTATTAATATTAGTTGTAATTTCATGTAAATTTTCTTGAAGTGAGTTTGTATTGTTACAATACTTATTAGTGAAATGAGTAGATAACGTTACATTCATTGTATAGTCACTCACGTTGTCGTTAATTTGAAGTGATAAATAACTTCTCTTTTTATTTTCATAGAGTGAGTTTTGGTTCTTATAAAAATATGGATTTTTTAAAAGAATAGTGCCTAGCACCCCGGTTCTTTTAAACTTAATAATTGTTTGAATTTCACTATCAGAAAACGATTCAAATACCAACTCGTTAACAACTTTAAACAGACCCACTGAAACAACATTTATATATCTGAAAATAAAACTACAGTAGTCTAATGCATCTAAACTACCATTCTTGCAATACTCATTATAAAACTTTCTCATTTTTTTTATGTAAAAACCTAACTTTTTTGTAATTTTATCAATATCTAAATTTATTGGACTATTATTATTAATTTCATCCATAATATCAGTCATATCATTATATAAATCAACTGGTACTCTATAATAAATTTGATAAATAGCATTCGTATCATATAACTCATTAGCATATCCACAAAAATGTATTAACTTTATAATATAGATACCATTAATTTGATATTCGACTTTTTTATATACTTGCAAAGAGTTTATTCTTGAGTCGGTTGATATTAAATTTCGCAAATAACTAAGAAGTCTTGCATAATTAAAATTATTAGCTATTTTCTCAAAATCACTTGAGAATACAAGGGATAACTCGTTTATACTATGTTGATATTTGCTAATATTATTTTCTAAGTTTGAAATAACTAACTTGAATTTTTTTTGATCAAAAATAATAAATGATGCCGAAAACCAAATTATTATAATAAATATTACTATTGTATGGAAATTGAAATTTATCAACAGATTGTCTAAATCATTAAATATTATTTGGAGCAAAAATCCAACAAATAATATCACAATTGGAGATGCAGGATGAAATACTAAACCAAGTGTTGAGTTAATTCTAACTCTTTTAAGCTTTTCATTGCTAATCATAAGTTTTGTTTAATCCAATCATTAAATTTTGAATCTATAATACTACAATGATAAAACTCGAACCTTTTATAATCTTCCAACTCAACATATTTTTTTATCCATGTATTATAACTTGAATTCTCTTCAATCAATGATTTTATAATGTTGGTATAGAATAGGGTGCTCATGGCTATTGGTGAAACATTACCCCTATTGGCTTTTGAAGATAAATTTGCAGCATCTACAACAGCACTACCTATCCATACCATATCATTTATACCGGATTTTTCTTTACCAACCTTAATAACTAAATCTTCTGAACATCCGAGTCCTATACCAACTTGTATTCGTTGAAAACCAGACTTAACTAAAATAGCATTTAACATTCCCATAAACGTATTAACTGTATACGCTAAAGTAAAGATCTCTCCAAGATCACTTTTATAGGGCGTTGAATATATACCATAAACACAATCACCTCTAATCCCAATTTGGCGATAATTATTGGAATCACTTAGGATATTAATAATCTCTTTTGAAAATGCTCTAATTATTCTTGCTATTTTTTCATCTCCACTTTTAAAAATAGTACTAGAGTCTACTATATCAACAAATATAGCTCCTACCCAAGCCTTAATTCCATTTTTATAAGTGAACTCTTCCTCTCTCGACGGTATCGTAGATTTTTTTTCAACCGGAGTTTTTGAATTTAATATGTCCCATACTCTCTTTTTAGCGTTTTGATAATCATACATTAACTCTTTCTCCTAATCATAAAATTGAAAACCTTCATTGCATTATTAAATAATGAATTTATTCTGAATAAATAACCATTCATAGTTGATAGAGCGATAAATAGAAAAAATAAAATTATCCAATTATTAGTAATTTTCAATAAACTCACGAATAATCCAACAATAAAAATACTTACTAATATTCCAAGTATATAAAATGCTAGCTTATGTGTATAAGATTTTCGTTCCATTATTTTAGAATTAATATATATTTGCTCCAACAAATCAATTTCTATTTTGCTTAAATCGCTCGCATTATATTTTGTCTCGAATTTTTCTCTAAAAGTTATAAAGTTAGGAAATCTTTGTATAGATCTCCAATAGTGAATATTTAACTCAGCATCTATAATATTAAATTTCTTTATTTTATTAATTTGCTTATTCTCTTGTGAGTATATCGGTATAAGTGTAAGTACAAACAGAAACAGAGGTATTACTAACATTATAAGAAGTATTTTTAAAGTAGTTATTATATTAGCATCGTTTGTAATAATTGGTGTTTCATACATCAACAAAATAATGGCAGATAAAAATATTATAAAAATATGTGCTTTTGAATCTGAATTTCTTTGCTGTTCAATTATCATTTCTCTCACTTTAAATAAAGTATCTAATCTTTCGCTCATTATGAAAACCCCTTATATAAATTTATTTTATAATTAATACTCTCTACATTTTCATTTGATTCTTTATAAAATATCATTTTTTTTCAATACTCATAAATAATACTACTTCTTACTAATGTAAAGTATGTTGTATCGATTAACAAATTCCTCAGAACTTTTTTGATCTAGTTCGTCATCATACACTTGTGTTTTACATTCCAAACAATAGCGTTCAGTAACATCTAGTGTAACGCTTTTATTTTTATGTGTATAAGTTTTTTCAATAGTCCTTAAGCTGGTTTTAACTTGCTTTTCACAAACATCACAAAAAACTAATTTATCTTCCATCATAGTTTTCTCCTTACACATTTTTTAAATACCCAATAATCGCATCTAATTGTAATGGCTTTGTCCATAAATAGCCTTGTGTGTAGTTACAACCTAATCCGTTAATGACATCTAATTGATTACTTGTTTCTACACCTTCTGCGACGGTTTCTATGTTTAGCTTATTGGCTAAATAGATAGCTGTTTCAATAATACTTTTAGAGGCTAAGTTATCTTCTAAGTCTGCGATAAATGAGCGATCTATTTTAAGTTTTTGAACTGAGAAACGTTTTAAGTAAGTAAATGATGAATAAACAGTCCCAAAGTCATCAATGGATAAACTAATGCCGTAATCTTTTAGTTTTCTTAAGGCTTCTTCTGATGCAACTGGGTTATACATTAAAGATGATTCTGTAATTTCAAGTTCGATTTTACTTGGTGAGACGTTGTAATGATCTAACCATTTTTTTATCATTTCAAAAAAGTTTTCATGAAATAGGTTTTTTGTGGATATATTAATCGCAATGATTACATCAATATCATGGGATTCAAATGTTTTAATGGCTTCTAGTGATCTTTTAACGACCCATTCTGTGAGTGGGTTAATTAAAGAGGTTTTTTCTATTACTGGAATAAAATTATTAGGTGGAATATTCCCTAATGTTTTATGGTTCCATCTAAGGAGGGCTTCTAAACAAACGCTTCCTTTATCTAACGCGTTATGTTGGGGATGAAAGACTAAATAAAAATCATTATCTTCTAAGGCTTCAAGTACTGACCCTAAATAAGTAAACTCTAAGTTTTTTTCTACATAAATCTTATTAAACGTGGCCGATGGTAAATGATTTTTTTCTGCATATCTTGAACTTACGATACACTGATTAAGGGTTTGTTCAATGGTTTCGTTAAACGGTGAACTGCCTAATACTGTTTCTAAGTGAATGGGAATGTTATCAATATAAAAAGGTTCTACTAAAAGAAGTTCTATTTCTTTATTTAATTGCATTATATTTTCATGATTCGATGTATAAATAATTAATGAATGCATGTCTTTAGAATAAATGTCTTTATGACCAAGTAACTCACATAATCTCAAATAGGTTTGTTTAAGAATGTTCACATATTTATCGTGTCCTAAAAAATCATTTAGGTTCGTATAGTTATTTATATTAATAGTGGTAAATATTGCAGTTTCTTTATCTAGTTCATCAAATTTTTTAGATTTTTCATATAGTCTTGTGATTAGCGGAATATTCGCATCGGGTAGGTGACTATGAAAATGGACACGCTCTAAATAATATACTTTAATTTGTTTAATAAAATACCCAGTTAATGTCCCAATTAGCATAAAATATCCTAAACGAATCATCCAGTTAATTGGGGACTGCATTAAACTTGTTGTTGTATCAATTGGCATAAGTGGTCCAAGTAATAGCCCTCCAAGTAACGCAGCTATTGCACCACCTCTTTTACCAAAAATAGCGGCCGCAATAATAATAGGAACATACATCGAGTGTGCATAAGCATACTGGACACCACCGGTAAAATAAACCAATGCCGCAACCATTAAGCATAAAGAAAAAACAAAGATAGTCAAATAGAATTTTAGTCTTTGAGATGGATTAAAAATGATGTTCATCGTTTCACTCCTTACATGAGCATTAATAGAAATGACTTTAACCTCAAAATTGACGACCCGGTCAATATTTGAGGTTTTATCATAACTACTTATGTTTATCTTACGTTAGTTTATATAATGTGAACAGCGCGTATATGTCGTGTTTTAAGAAAAAAACATGAAACTTCATGTTTTTTAGAAACTATTTTATCTTATAATTGATAAGTATTTTCACTATTTACCAAACTTTTTACTGTAATAATCAATCATGAAATTTCAATTTGCTAACTATCTTTTTTTTATAAGTTATGGTATAGTTTAATGTTAATGAAAAGAGGGTTATCATGAAGAAATTATTGACTTTAAGTTTATTTATTTTAGGGACACTTGCACTGATTGGTTGTACAGTTACACCCCCAGTAGAACAAAGTTATACGGTAACATTAAGTAGTAATGTTGAGGCAGAACTTTCTGTTTCTCCAGGTACAACAGTTTCTTCTACTGATACAGTGACGATTAGTACACTGTATCAAGAAAATGAAACATTTAGCCATTGGCTAGATATTGATAAGTTTATAATCTTTTCTACTGAAAGTACGTACACCTTTCAACCATCTAGAGATTATAATTTAAAAGCCGTGTATGTAACAGAAGATAATCAAGACGATATTTATGATGGTGTCCTTTATGATTTAAGTGCTTATGCTTATCAAGGGGATCACCCTTATCCTAATACAAGTACCCTCTTAACCATTGGGTTTACCAATCCTTATGAAGGTATCTTTAGTTATTTAGATGACTGGCAAGAAAACACCTGTATTGCCCTTGATGAAGATAACCATCAAGTGGATTGTTTTGTTTATGGTGAGGTAGATACAAATCAACTGGGTGAACACTTAGTCGTATATTATGCGATAGATTCAGAAGGTAATTATGCTTCAGTTGCTTTTAAGAAAACAGTCTTACGTGATGCTAGTTTATTAACTATTGAGTTACCTGAATATTATAAAGATGCTGAAGGGTTATTTGGGTTAGAATTAAAACTTGCCTTAAGAAGCATCATTAGTGATGTTGCTTACCGCACTTACGGGGATGCACGATATGATTTACAACATACTGACCGTGATCCAGATAGCACTAATAATATCATCCAAATTTATACAAGAAATAGTGCACCAGGCACATGGAGCTGTGCAACGCACGCTACCTGTAACTGGAATAGAGAACATATTTGGCCTGTTAGTAGAATGCCCTATCCTAGACCTTCAAACACTGAACGCGGGATGGGGACCGATTTACATAACTTAGCCCCAAGTGATATTAACGAAAATGATTATAAAGGCGCTAAATATTTCACTGAAACCCATACGTCATCTACTTATAATCCTGATAGCACAGTAAGAGGGAATGTGGCACGTGTGATGTTTTATATGGATACGATGTATGCAGAACTCAAACTTGTTAGTGGCACACCAAATGCAAATAACTTTGAAATGGGTGATTTAGATTACTTAATCACTTGGCATTTTGAAGACCCTGTCAGTGACTTTGAGCGTAATAGAAATAATCTTATTTATGGTTATCAAAATAACCGTAACCCATTCATTGATGTACCACACTTTGTAGAACTGATTTGGTACATGCATCCTAACATCCCACTTGATTAAAAAAAACAGCATTTGCGAAAGCGCAAATGCTGTTTTCATTATTTTATACTATTTTTACCTGTTTCACTAATTATTAAAATTTAGTAAAAGTCTTTTAATATCTGTGTATGGTCTATATTCTTTTCACTTCTCAAGAGTTCTCTAGTTGATGGATTAATCGTGTATTGTATCGCATTCTCCAAATGTATAATTGGAAAAATCATGAGATGACTAATAATTAATAAAGTAATAGGATTTGAAGCGCGCTGATCAATCACTTCTTGTGTTAAATTAATAACACTTAACATTTTACTAAAATCCAAATTATTTAATGGTTCATCCATAACAAATATGTCACTTTCAAAAACTTGAACCTTTATAAGTGCTGACAAAAATGCTACTAGTTTAGTCTGTCCACCACTTAACTGACTAGAGTAAATTCTATCTAGTTTTTTTATTGCATAACTAAGTTTATTTGATGGTTCTGAAATCATTTGATATCTGTAATCATTAATTAATTCAAAGAACAAATTTTTCTCACTTTCAAGACCATCAAGCATATAATGTCGCGCTAATTGTTTTGCTTTTTTTAATAGTTCATTTTTTTCAACAGTATTTAAGTCAGAATTTTGAATCGCAATTTTCGTTGAATAAAAAAGTGTTTTGTAAAGTGATAATTTTGATGGGAATGTATTTTTTTGTGAGAGATAGACAATTTTACTGTTAAATAATTTCTCATTCGTTAAAGTACTATTTTGGCTATGATAGTCAATACTAAATGCATCTTTAGATACAACATACTTCGGTGTGTTGTTAATTCTAAATACATAGTCTAAAAAAGTGGATTTACCTGTTCCATTTTTTCCATTAATAAAAATAAGATCACCTTTATTAATATCAAAATTATTAACGATTATAATAGACTGATCAGTTAATTTATTTCTTAAGTTAAGGTTTTTAATACTCAAAATTACATCGCTCATAAATTAATTCCTATTCCTTAATAATTATAATTCTAAAATAATCTAATAAAATAAAAGAAAATAACATTAGCATACCCATAGTTAAAATAACATACCAGCTTATATAAGCCGAAAATATCATGATAACGCTATAAATGATTATTGGTAAGAACAATAATTGATATTTATATAATGTGTTAATCAAACTATATATAAATGTCTGTCGCTTTTTATAGTTTAAATCAACACATAATTTTACATCATTATTTACTACATTACTAAACAAACTCTCAATTACAATATAAGAAAATAGCCAAAATATGATTAAACCAAATGACCATAACACTAATGATAATTGAGTATCATTAATCAAATCTGATTTTAGTACATAACTAGATGTATATAAAGATAAACTTTCGTTATATCCAACGATTCTAAGTTCAGTTAATTGATCAATCAATGGTTGATTATATGGAAATATTATAAGCCCGTTATGATTAAAGTCTAACTCAAAATCACCATAAAACGGTCTAATTATAGAAGTAATGATAAAAGGATATTCAATAAAATTTTTAGTTACGATTAGTGTATCACCAATGTTAAGTGAATATTTATCCGCTAAATTTGAAGAAATCGCAACTTCATTAGAATTGAGACTATAACTATCATTAGTATTATAATTTTGATTTAGATAGTTATCATTATAACTTTGACCTTCAACTCTCATGTATCGTTGACTTATAATCGTATCTCCATTAATACTCACTCTAATCGCGTTAAGATTAAAATAGTAATGATTCGTATTATTTAAAGGCACATCGACCTCAATTATTTCTATAAAACTAGAATCATTTAAATTACTTAGCAGATTTAACCTATTAGTAATTTGGTTGCTAAAAAAAATTACACTTATGATTGACTGAAAAAATAAACCCACTAAAATCCACTTTGACAACCTAAATATATAACCTAATCTATACATTAAGGTTTAATTTTAGTAAATGGATTCCATTTTTTTATATCAAAATTAGGACGGGATTTAGTGATTTGGTTTTTGTTTAAATAATAATATGAAATGGTTGAAACCAGCAAGTTAACTACGAATATTAACATAATAGTTATGTGTAACTTACTAACAACCTCTTGCAGAAAATGCTCAGTCGTTATGATGTTTGCGTTTATACGTCTGAACACAAACATCATAAATATTAAAATAATAAAGGTTAAGAAGTCACTTAAAACGTAGGTAATTAAGTATTTAGTTTTTTTAATAATACTATTATTACTTATCAGTTCGATTCTTTGAGCAAACTGAACACCATATAACGTTTTAAGTGCAATTAATAAATATCCAAACCCTAAAAAAATAATTGAAAATGTAAGTAAACTTGATGAGCGCTCTAATAAATGTCTATTGTTGTCTATTCTTGAGTTCAATACATCACTTTTTACAAACACTTGACTCGAGTAGTCTTGATTTTCAAAATTTGATAAGTATAACTCATATTCTGATTGACTTCCGAAATAATCCTCAGATAATAAATTTCCATATGGAACATAGTTTTTTAAATAATTCCACGTTCCTTCTAAGTTATTACTCTTAATATAAATACCTTCAAAGTTTAGCTGGCTTGATTCATTAAAAAAAACATATTCATTTTGATCATATATATGAAAAAACACTGTTGGTTGATCATAAAAATGATTCTTCTCATGTATTCTAGTGACAGTAAACAATAATTGATCAAAATTTGCTATATTTAGAAAAACTTCGTCTCCTAAATTTAAGTTTAAGCTAATTGCCGTTGATTGATCAATATATAATGCATTTTCTATATTTGAATCATCAATAGATGCAATTAATCTATAATCACTAAACTCTGTTAAATTTATCGGGTATTCTGGATATGAAAAAATCGCTTTTACTTGAGTATTTTTCCCTTCGGTAGATAAGGTAGCATTTCTTAAGTAATAGGGAAATACTGATTCAACTGATGGGTGACTCAACACTTCATCAACTTGTGTATCTAAAGGTTTATAAACTTTAAAATCATAATCAGAATTTAATAGATAGCTAATACGATCATAATATGTTGCATTTTGATTAATACTATTCGTTGCTATTATGAAGATAGCAATCCCGCCAAAAAGCGCTGTATAAATTACGGAGGCTACAATGGTTATGATTGCAAATCTAGTCATTGATAATATCGTCCTCTTCTGTTAAAAATGGATTGAATTCAAATATCTGATTTATATAATTTTTGCCTCCATCAGCTTCTATACGCAAATAATAATTATCATATTCATTATTAATAATTTTGTTACGAATAGTTAAGACTTGTTGAGTCGTTGGCTCAACTACATTATAGTATAGTTTAGCTAGGTGCTCCGCAAAATCAAATAGAAGTGGCTCACCAGTATTTAAATAATTGACTTGTCCAACACTTATATTTTTATTCGAACTTGTATAATAGATGAAGGTTATATTGCTAGCCTCTTTTGGAATGGTAAGCCGTGCAGTGAAATCAGAATATTGCGTTAGGTTCTCTTTAGTAAACTCAAAGTCTCCAGCCTTAAGTTGAAGTGTTATGGCATAATCATCAGAGTTATTGATTATGATTCTTTTATTTTCGGTTTCCATGGATACGGTGATAAGTTGAGTATTAACTAAATCTAACCCTATAGTATCAATCCATATATTAAATGGTGTTTTAGAAAAGTCAGGCGCGCTACCTTTAGTTACCACAAACTTCGCTTCCCAAATTCCATTACCTAAATTGTTATATTTAAATGCTCCATCTGGTGTATTAATTGAGTTTATTAAATTTATTTCAGTATCGTCTAATTCACCAAGTGAAACCCTTATAGTTACTTCAGCACTTTCTTCTTCTCGCCATAAAAATTTCTTACTTAGTGTATCCGTTAGATTTGTTAGATCCACATTAAAATACAGCACGTATCGTTTTCCAACATGAATTTCTGGCTTCTGATTTGGAGCGTTATCTACTATAGGAAACTCAAAAATTTCATAAGTCATATCAATAAATATTTTTTCTTTCTCGTCGTTGCCACATCCACCTAATATTGTTATAAATAGTGTGAGCATAAACATAATCGCTAATTTTTTCATTCTATCTCATACCCCTTTCTAATTAGATTCGAGTTCGCATATTGACCGTTTTCATCAATCGCTGTAACCTTTACAACAATATCTGTTGATTCATTAGAAGCGAAAAATGTATAGCTATACGTGTCTCTTAATTCAATGGTGTTTTCCCATTCCAAAACATCATTATTGTAAATCTCAATCGTTAACTGATACACTGTAGCATTTAAAACTTCATCAATGGTTACTTGATACATGGTTGATGTTGTACCAGATGATAGTGTAATCACTGGGTCAACGAGTTTCTCAAAGCCTATTTGAACTTGTACAAGGCTAGAAGCTATATATATTCCATCTAAATCAACTACTTGAATAGTAACATCATGAACACCAACTTCTAATGTAAGATTTAAGAAATAATTAGTTGTTTGATAAACTTCTCCATTAATAGTGATAACGAACGTGTGTTCAGTTTCAGATGATTCCCATACTAATTGATTACTAACGTAAGCGATATTAGAAACGCCACTTAGACGATTTAAATTGGTTTCATATATGTTACTCTTGATTGTATTCAAATATTCACCAGTAGCTTGGATTCTTATTGTATTAGATCCTGAGGGTAGCGTCACTGTTAAAGCATTAATTTTTGATGTGTAAAAATCTTCATTAATCCAAATATTATATCCAGTTGCAAATGCTATATCCTCCCATGTAAGTTGATTATTAGTATAATCAACATTTGAAGGTGTCTGAAGCTTATGAATCGTTAGCACATCACCGACATTTGAAGGTTGATGCTCGAACAAGGTATTCTTTGATATTACTCGAATTTCAAATTTCATATAATTATCAGTTGGTAATGTAAAGAAGGTACTATTATCATGTAAATAGATTTGTTCTATATAGTCTATTAAATTAACGAATTTTTTCACTAGAATTTCGAAGACATCTGCATTTTCAACGTTTTCAATAGCCAGTATTATTTCTTCTTGATTATTACCTTCAAGCAAGTAATAATTTGGTGTTTCCAGTTTAGTAAAATGTAATGATTTTGAATACACATCTGAACTTATAGCTTGATCTTGAGGATCAAAAGTAATAATCTCTATTTCGTGTATCCCTATTTCTAATTCAATGTCTAAAAAATTATCCAGCGTTTCGTAAGAAACATCATTAATAATTATTTGAAATTTATAGTTGGTTTCATCAGATGTCCAAGATAAACGATAATTAGTATAAATCAAATTAGAAACTGTGTTTAACTTTATAATTTCAAACTCATATTGTGTATTAGAAATCATAAACTCTTCTGTACTTACCGCTTGAATTTTAATGTGATTAACTCTTCTATTGAGAT
Organism: Liberiplasma polymorphum; assembly: GCF_043951795.1. Lineage (NCBI taxonomy): Bacteria > Bacillati > Mycoplasmatota > Mollicutes > Liberiplasmatales > Liberiplasmataceae > Liberiplasma > Liberiplasma polymorphum. The sequence goes on from NZ_JBIOAG010000007.1 coordinate 37,717, forward strand.
CATAATTTAGCGTTAAATCGGTAGTCTCAAACTGTTTATTATTTATGCTTACGATATAATAACTTGCGCCTACAATCGGATTCCATTGAAGTCTATCCTGATCATAAACAATCTCATTAAAATCATTCAACTTTGTTGCAGTAATTGATTCAGAGAACTCAGAATTAATATATTTTTCACTTAAAGCTACAGCTTTTACACTTATCTCATGGGTTCCTTCAGTTAAAAAACTTAAATCGAAAACACTCGTTTCAATATCAAAAATGTCATCATTTATTTTCACTTGATAATCAACCTCTATCCCTGCATTATGCATGTGAAGTTGCTGTTGGTTAATCGTAAACTCTGGTTGTTTTAACTGTAAGGGTAAAATAATTAATGTAAATGGAATTTGTTTGTTTTTATACCTTATGTAAGCAGTTTGAGTTCCGATAAAATTTTCATCAAATAAAAACATATCTTCGGTAATATCAATTTCTTTATCTCTCAAAATCATTTTATGGATAATTTGAAAATCGTTTGTTGGAACTTCGTCCAAATATACGATTTGAATAACTTCATTTGTTGCTTTAACTTCTATATCAAGAACTAAAAATTGATAAATTAAAGTTACGGCTAAGACAAATCCACTAGCAAATGTACCAATGGTTTTAATGAATTTAATCCTTTGTCTTCTACCTTGATGATTTTTAACTAACTGATTAAATTTAATAGTGTGTTTATCATTTGTTTCACCAATTGTATTTAAACGACTATCTCTTAACTTAGCAAAAAGTTTATTAACACTTTTTTTATCAACATACTCGTTTCTAGATTTCAATTTTTTAATTAACTCATTAACTTCTTTAAGCGATTGTGTTGTTTCAGCGAGACTTACTATGATGTTCATGTGTTCAACTAAATCATCATTATTATTTTTGATGTCTTCAACAATAATTTTATAGATGTGTTCAGAATCAATTAATGGTGCAAACACATCCGATGAACAAAAAGACTCAACACTTGTTTTAAACGTTGAATAGTGTGCGCCATCAACATTTTTTAGAGCCCATGTTAAAACTTTACCAGCGATAAAATGATCTTTTTTGTGCTTGGCTACCTCTAAAACTTGAAATACTATATCGTTCAACTCAGGGTAGTATTCTTTTTTAGCGTCTTCTTTAAAATTGTTAAATTGTTCTATGATTGATGAATTCATATTGTGGGAATGATAATCTTTAAGCGCTTCTTTCCATTTAGTTAAATCAATATGCGACATATTTACTCCCATATTAAATTATATTGCTTAAACTTATACAACGTTTCAAGCAAGTACTTTTTTTGATCTTCAAGGGTTGAAAAGTTTTTACTTAGTTTTTGATTATTCTCATCACTATCGTGGATAAATAAGTTCAGAAAACGATATTGTTTTGACAATTTTCTAGAACTATTTTCGTTATTAGTCGCAATCAAATATCTTTCCCATCCATCATTAAATTCATCATAAGTTCCATCAGGATTTAAGTTCTTTACAAATCCTATTCTTTTTACATAAGGTACCTTATAAAAATCTCTAAGTTGTCTTTCTATCGCGCTTCGAATTTTATATGCACTTAAATTAACTTCTGGTGTAGGTAAATCCAATAAAGCTTCTACCATCCCTGATGTAGTTTTGTTTTCAAAGTCTTTTTGATTTGATTGAATTTCTTCACGAACAGGGTACTTATTTTGAAGCGTTTCATCAACCTTCAAAATCGAATTGAATATTTTTTCATAGTTTTCAGAATCCATTGATAGTCTTTGCTCAAGTTGTTGAACAATCATCTCTAGATTTTGGACACTTTCATAGCTAATTTTAGTTTGTGTAATGTTTGAAAATACAAGTTGATCAACGATAGCTAAACGACTTTCTAAAGATGCATGATTTTGATTAGGCTTATAGGTCTCTCCACAGTACTCACACTTTGATAATTTGTCTCGAATCGGTTTTCCACATCTATGACAGTTCATCATTCTTTTACAACTTCATCTTTTACTGACGCTGGATTAGATGCTTTTTCGTTTGATTCAAGCAAATAGTTTTCACGTGCTTTTTCGAAGTCAACCGCTTGTGATGTCGAGACATTTATAAGATTATCAAGTTCGTTACTTTCATCTAGAATTTGTTCTGCGTTTTGTTGGTTTTGTTCTAAATCCATAGCTATATCAATAAGATTAACTGCAGAAGATTGCTTTTCTAATTCTTTGGTTAGTTGAGAAGATTGTTGAACTTGCATTGAAACATCAATGGTAGATGATTTGACAGCTACTCTTTCTAAATCTTGTTGCAATAAACTTATCTTTTGATGAATTGTTTTTCTTCTTTGCGAATAAACGATCCATAAATTCTTTTGATTCGTTTTTAATGCATCTTCAATTTTAGCATCTACATTTACGATTTCTTGATTAAGCTGTAAAATTGCGTTTGAGATTTTCGCAGTATTTTGCTCGTTAGCCAACATGTACTGATTTTCCATAGTCATTGATTTATTTTTTCGATTTATTAAATCATTCATTTGATCTAAAAGATTACTTACAAAAGAAGACTGATGTACTAAATCAAGTCCATTCATTTGATCGAAATATTTCATGATCTGATTTATTTCACTGGTTCTTAAATTTTTATTAACAATGATTTTTCGAATTTCTAAGGATTTTTGACTTATGTTAGTCAAATTATTTTTAGTGCTTTTAACATATAGTTCGTCAAATTTAGACAGGATTTTTTGCTTATTTACTAAATTTTTATTCTTATTGAATAACGCCATTTTATGTATTCTCCCCTCTACTAGCAATCTTCTTAAGTGCTACGTTTTGTGTAACTCTTTCTTGAATTTTAGCTTCATCAAATGAAATACTAGGATCAATTTTAATACTCGCTACTTTTACTCCGGATTCTATAAAACTTGCATAATTTCCAACTGTATTAATGATATCCTTTTCAATTTCAAGTAAAAAATTATGAATACTAATTCTACCGTGTGTTTGCAACTTTTCAGCGACAACTTGTTTAATGATGTAATCCAAATCAACCTTATACATACTAATAAGCTCAGTATTACTAATTTTGCTTCTCCCTGAAAAACTGAAATTACCGATAAAGTTTATCATTTGGTTTAATGTTACAACATCAGTCTTTATTGTAAAATCATATGGAACTCTCATTTCATAGATTGCTTTTTCGAAATCATTGTCCTTAAATGGTACAAATACTACTGATTTTTGGCTGATTGGGGTTGGATTAATATAATATACATGATAGACCTGCGACTTTGCAAAAAGCCCCTTTTTTGGAATATACTTTAACAAGTTATCTTCAAAGTATTGGTTGTTTTCTTGATCGTAGATCAAATACCTTACAGCATTTTGGTCTCCTTTAGGTGAGATTATTTTTATCTTTTGTCTATCTGTATTAAAGATTTCTTTAACAATGATATATTCACCAAATTTATCCACTATTTATACCCCTCTATATTTTTGAATTTTGTTCCAATCATCCATTTGAACTGATGTAAACACAATTTCTTTTGTTAATTCAACATCATCTTTTGATATAGGTTTATGAACACCGTTATTCTGAATTGAGTTTTGAATGGCTTGATCTTTAAGTTTGTCACAAAACTCGACTACATCTGCTCCATTAAATCCGTTGGTTATTTCAACAATGTAATTAAAATCTAAATCTTCAGAAACCGGAACTTGAGTTAACTGATCACTAATTATTTTTTTCCTTGCTGCATCATCGGGTAAATCAACATATATTTGTGTATTAAAGCGACCTGGTCTGAGAAATGCTGAATCAATATCCCACGGTCTATTGGTTGCGGCAATTATAAGCAAGGTATTTTCGTTTTTTTCGAATCCTTGAATTTGTGACAATAGTTCTGGGACTAATCTTTTCATAACAGTTGAATGCGTTTCCCTTTTGGTTCCTAAGGCTTCAAATTCATCAAAGAAAATAACGGAAACTTTGTGTTTTCTTGCTTCTGTAAATAGGTTTCTTATGTTTTGCTCACTATCTCCAAACCATTTCGAAGCAATATCAGACGATTTTACTTCAAAAAATGTTGCATTTAACTCAGTAGCAATAGCTTGAGCAAACATAGTTTTTCCTGTGCCAGGTAGTCCATATAGTAAAATTCCACCACCTGATTTTTTCTTAAATTTTTCAAAAAGTTCTGGAAATTTTTGAGGGGCTATTATTCTTTGATATATTTCATTCTTAGCAGCATAAAGTCCTGCAATATCATCGAGTTTAACTCCTGTTTTTTTAGCTGGCGAAAACTTTCCTGTAGTCTCTTCACTAGATTGAACTGTATTTTTACTATTTTGATTTCCTATAAACTTACTTGTATCTAAAGGTGTAGATCTTTTTAAATTTGAATCATCACTATGCGCTAGCTTAACATTTATCTCTCCCGCTAGTTTAATTAGTTCATCTGCTCTTTTTAACCTATCCGCTTTGAGCGAACCAGTTGAACTTTTTGATAGTTTTAATAAACTTTCAGCGGCTAGTAATAAATTTCTTTTAGCCCTATTTAGATCAGAAGCTTCTAATGCGCTAATGCCTTTACTATAGTAAATATTAAATGAATCCAATAACATTCTGTTCTCATCCATATTAGACGTTCTCCATTTTTTCTCTTATTGAACTCAATTTTTCATCGATGGCTTTATCGATATTTGCTTCATAATCTGCGGCATCATTATTGATTAAGCGATCAATTTCTTCATCTGAAATATTATCACCAATAATTTCCATAGATTCAAAACTTGTAGATGTAGATTCTAAAAAGGATTGTAGGGCTTCGTATTGTGAAGCGTTATTTGCGATGGCTTGATCGTAAGCTTGCTGTGCTTTAGTCATTTCAACGGATGAAGTAACTTCTTGTAGCTGGCTTGAGATAATATTTATTCCTTGAACAAAAGATTCAATTATCTTATTCATTTCATTGGTTTCAACTGCTAATTCAAAGTTCATTATCATGGATTCTAAAAATCTCTGTTTAGCAACTAAAGCTTTTAGTCCTGATTTAGATAAAGCATAAGCTTGTTGATTATTAACTAAAACAGCTTCTTTTGCTTTCGCTATATACGACTTTTTATAAGGGATTAACTTGTTTAGTTGATTTCTCATTTGATTTAAAGTTCTTTTTACTGTTATTTTCGCTTGTAATTCTTTTTGTTTTCTTGCTTCTTCTAACCTCGTTTTTTTCTTTTTAGTCATTAATAAACTCATTTTTCATTCTCCTTATTTTTAGGTTTTATAATTCCGATACTTATAAGGACATATAATAACTATTTTATCACTAATTTGGCTAAAAATAAAACCTTTTATAATTAGATATACTATCCTTATGCGTTTTAAATCTTACTTTATTTTTTCTATAACTTCGTTTTCATAAATCACTTCAAAAACATCGTTATTTGTGTTGGATATAATAATTGGATAATCAACATATATATCATTTGCTGCACTTGCTTTTATAGCCATAGTTATTCTTTCTTTAGGGCTAAGTGTTTGAGAGGATAAAAGACTACCCATTGCTTCGTTTGATCCGCTTCCAATAGCCGCAAAGTCATCTATTTCAATCACTGCACCATCTGACCCAACTTGAAACAATTTAGATTTGTAAGCTACAAGATACACACAATTTGATGCTGGTATCTCATTATCCTCTTTTTTAATAAGATTATTTTCTTTTAGTGTTTTAAATAGATGCGGAACAAACTCAAGTACCATATAATCAAAATTTATATCATTATTATGTTGTGCTAATACATTAAAATATTTTTCCATTTTCGCTATATTTATTTCTCTTACTAATCCTACCCCTCCCATTAAACTATTTTTCGCATCTTTTATTCTCCATATCTTGTAATTACTAGGATTTGAATACGATCTTCTCGTTCCACCTTTAGTAATTTGACTATCAGCCCCCATGAAAATTACATTCTCTTGCTTTATAGCTACTATAACACTCATACTTTCCCTCCGTTTTCTATTTTCCTTTTGAATAGTTAGCAAACTCCGTAATGCAGATATTTGACACAAAATAGATTATCTCCCCTCATAATTTTTTTTACCTCAATCATGTCTATATTCTAACCTACTATAGGAATTTTACCGCGTACAAAAATATATATTATTTGTACCTATTTTGTTTACTTTTATGCATTTAATTGATATTATTAGTACATATTGTAAGAACTTTTATTATATTTTCTTATTAAGGAGTTGTGAAAATGGGATTCAATATTAACGCTACTGATCAAAAACAACATTTAAATCTTAGCGATCAAGCATGGATGTGTTTAGAAGATGACATATTTAATTTTTATCGTGAAGACACTAAACATAATCTTTCTGGGTTTTTAAATCAGGTATTTAGTAACTTTTATGAACAAGCATTAGCTTCTATTTCATATGAAGTAGATAGATTGAGCGAACAATTAGAAACTATTTTTTCATTACCTACACTAAAACACCTAGATCAGGAAACCATGAAAATATTCATTAAGAAAATGATTCATGTTTTAGAAGAAGAAGTTGTTGAAAAAACCTCATCCTATCCAAAAGGAGAAGGAAGAAAGTTTAGAATAAATAATAAAAATCTTGATATACTTGAAGATTCAATCGAGTCAAGATATTATAATGACTCAGTCGGTACTTACTTAAAAGCTCTTTTTGAAGAATATGCTAGAAAACCTTATCACGAAAGGGAAGTTATTTTTTTTAAGAGCTATATATTGTTGATTGAACAAGCGATTGAAAAATCCTATTTAATTAAACTCACTTTAGAAAATAATAGAAAATTTTACATCTATCCTTATCAAGTTGTCATAGATAAAACTGCCAATTATAATTACTTAGTCGGTTACAGTCAGGAAATTTTAGCTTCAGGTTTAACTAAACAAAAAAAGAGTTCATTTAGACTCTCTAGAATTGCTGATATGAAAGTTTTAAGAAGTAAATCTGGTAAATTATCTCAACCTCTTATAAAATCATTAATTGAAGATTTAAACAGTAAAGGGCCTCAATTTTTAAGTGGTGAGGTTATTGAAGTTAAGATAAAACTAACAAAAAGCGGCATCAAAAAGTACAAGAGTCAGATTAATTTAAGACCAAACTATACTTCAATTGAAGAAAATAATATTTTTGTGTTTCATAGTACTGAAGTTCAGATACAATATTACTTTTTTAAATTTGGAAAGGATGCAACTATAGTTTCTCCCCAATACTTGAAAAACAGATTTAAATACTACTATCAACAGGCTTTGATGAATTATACATAATTAAAACAAAGTATCCACGTAATTGGGTACTTTGTTTCATTTACAAACGATACGCTTTAATCATGAACCAAAATACTATGTTCATCTAGTAAAATGATGATCGCATTCCCACCATTTTCATGATAACTTAAGTAATGCACTGTTAATGTGACCGTCTTCCCATTAAGTGACCTTAATAGGTCTAAGACCACTGCATTTGAATTGAAATAAATCATGATTTCATGTTCTTGATCAGTAATATAAACCATATCTAGCATTGGTCCTACTAAAAGCACTTCACCCGTAATTTCAAATGGCGCACCAATCAATAAAGGATCATCATTTATGCTTAACTGATTGAGGGCTTCAATCGAAATGGCTTCATAAGTAAAACTTACTGGGACTTGTTCTAAGTAGTTTATAAATGTTGTGACATGGTTTAACTGATAAAAACCATTTACTTTGTTATAAGTTCCTTCTAAATAAATACGGTTTCCGATTTGTACATAAGTAATATGCGTTTTAACAAATAGAAAATGTTCCCCATCATAAACAAACAATCCCTTGGGAATGTTTGCTAAAACAATCGCTTCAAACGCTACTCTATCATCTTCTAAAGCTTCTTCATGTAATGTTTTAAAGTTTTGATAAAAAGTAGCTTCTTCATATGAAGGCAAATCATCAACTGATTCATCTCTTTCTATAATTGTAATCAAGAAACTTGTACTCACGTCATGATAAGTCACATGAATTTCATGAATCCCTGGAACACTTAGTTTTTCTAAATCTTCTTCACTAATCATGCGTTCATGTAGATAAATGATTCTTGTACTTTCATCTTCATACGTTACGGTTATCGGTATGACTCTAACATTAAAGCCCACCGTATAAAAACTCATATCAAAAAGTGATTGATTAATCGTTATATCAGTTACTGCAAGTCTCGTTGTTTCTTCTTTTGCATCATTATTACATGCGGAAAGCATGAATAGTGAAAGTATTAACAAAAACACAATCCTTCTTTTCATCACATCACCCCTTATCACTTAACTAAATTATAAACAATGAAGTCCTCATTAACAATATTAATATCTGTTTTATTACTAATGATATTATATTAACCATACGAATGTTTAGACATGCATTATATTTTTTAATCAGTTACAAAGTAAAAAACAGCATTTGCGCTTCGCAAATGCTGTCTTAATTATTTAATGTTATCTTCGCTTAAAATAATTACAGTTGTGCCATTAGAAGGGTGCGTTAAATAATAATGGACTTCTAAAGTTACCGTTTCACCTTCTAATAGTTTTAAGGCATCAATGATGTTTGCATCGATATTGTGATTAACTACAACTTGATAATCCCCATCAACAATAAAGACATCATTAAAATCCCCTTTAATTTCTAAGGTACCTGTAATGATAAAAGGTTTATTTACAACCGCTTTATCATCATGACCATTTAAGGTGTTTAAATATTCAATAGATGTAGGTGGGTAGTCAAATTGATATGCGACCTCTGAATCAATAATCACATAGGATTGGATATTTGATAATTGATAAGAATCATAAAACGTGCTTAATGTTCCTTTTAACTTAACCAAATCCCCAATCTCTACAAAGTCTGCATCAAACCAAAATACATGTAAGAACTGTATCCCATCAAATAAGATTAAGTTTCTTGAATATTGTCCAACGACAATCGCCTCAACGATAACCTCTTCATTAATACTGACTTTATTATGCAGGGTATTAAAATTCGTATACACGGTTTCAACATACTCAATATCACCAAAAGCATACCCTTTTGAGGTTTCTAAATCATATCCTTGTACAAAGTAATAATCTAAAAACTTCGTTATGGTTTCACGATAACTTCTATAACTATCTTCTACGAAATACACTTGATCAAACGTAAAGCTATCTTGCATCGCATAAGCCATATCATGAATCGCTTGATAGTGTGGAAGCATTAAATCATATTTTTCGATAAATGCTTGATGATGATACGTTTCTTTATGCATTAATAAATAATTCGCTTCAGTTGCGAATAAAATATTCGCTTCTTCACTAATCAGTTCTTTCATAACCAAGTATGCCGCTAATTGTTCTATTTCACTAGCTTGTTTATCAATCGCAAAGTCAACTCCATAAGTTAACTGTACTGGCTTATTAGCATCGACTTGAATGACTGGTAAAACACCTACATCAAACTGCTCAAAATAAGAATATAATAATGGTTCATTATATCTAGCGCCTGCAGTACTTCCTTGATGGAAACAAATATTACCACTTAAAAAGTCATTTGATCCATAATGTTGTCCGTACTGAGGTGGGAATGATAACATTGGGTACTGATTAAAGGTTTCTAACCATGTAAATAAGTTTAAATCACTTTTAATCCAAAGTTGCTCATTATCTAAATAAGTTAATCCTTTTTGATACATCGTATTATGATAAAAATTCATCATAGAATCAACACTCACAAAATGCCCACACGGTAAATCATTTGCGGCATTTAACTGATAATACATCATTTCTAAATCATCCCACGTAAGTGGATGATTTTCATTAAATGTTACCCCTATAGAATCAAAGAGTGTTTTATTATAAGCAACATAGTCTGTCGTACGTGCGAACGGCAAACTATAAAAAGTTCCAGTTTGGCGATTACTATCGATAAAGGCAGCAATATAACTATCTAAATCTAGTCCTACTGACTTATCAAAAATATATGGATCTAATGATTGTACCAAGCCTTCTTGTTGGTAATTCATAATTTGTTCTTGATGTCCAAAGACTATCGTTGGCGCGTTATTATGTACAACACTCATTTTATAATTTGAGTATAGATTTACATAACTTCCTTGACTCATGATGTTTATAGTGATATTTGGATAAGCTAATTTAAAGTTTTCTAACATCGCTTCCATTAACTCCATGTTACTTTGTCCAAACGCTGTCCAAATCGTTATTTCAATTGGTTCTTCGTTTAATGCTTCAATTAATGCGGCATCAACGTAATCCCCATACGTTGGTTCACTTGGGTCTGGGTCAGGATCAGGATCAGGGTCTGGATCAGGGTCTGGATCTGGATCTGGATCTGGATCTGGATCTGGGTCCGGGTCTGGATCAGGATCGTTAGTGTTTTCCCTTTCAACTAACGTAATCACAAACGATGTGATGGCCCCTTGATAACTTATATTAATGGTATGCGTTCCCGGTGTAGAAAGTTTCGCAATATCTTCACTTGCGATCATTGCTTCACTTAAAATGATTTCTTCTACACTTCCATCTTGTCTTGTCACAACTAATCTTAAATCATTGATATTAAATTCATCAATAAAAAAATCTTCTCCTAATAGTGTCTGATCAACTTCAATCGATGCGATTAAGATGGTGTCGATATCGACATCACCAAATAAATCGCATGCTGAAAACATCAGCACACCCATTAGCAAAAGACCTAATGAAAGTATTCTCTTCATAAAATACTTACCCCCTAAATATTATGCATTCATTATAACGCATTATTATCGCGTAAAACAAGCATTCTTTCTAATTAAAATATGCTAAAATATGAAAGAGGTGACACTATGATTAAAAAAATTATCCTTACAAGTTTATTTTTTATGCTTTTTGTCCTTACATCCTGTATGAACACACTAGACCCTTTATATACGGATAATGAACCAATTATCATTGAAATGAAAAATAATGATTTAAAGATTTTACAACTTACAGACTTACACCTTACCTATGGCATTGATTATAATGATAGACAAACCTATAAAGCCATTGAAGATTTAGTCTTAGCTGATGATTGGGATTTAGTCATTTTTACTGGGGATATTGTAATGAGTCCATTAGCGGTTCCTTTATTTAGACATTTAGTTAACTTAATGGAATCATTAGAAGTCCCTTGGACATTTATTTTAGGGAATCACGACCGTGATTACCATAGTGCAGCCCGATTACTGAGTGTGATTGAAAACACACACTACTTAAAGTTTAAAACAGGTCCTGAACTTGAGGGTGGTGGGGTTGGTAACTTTAAGATTACCTTCACTAAAGATGACCAACCTTTTTATCACTTATACTTTCTTGATACGAAAATAGAAACCAATCATCCGGATAGAACCAGTAAATACGACTTTTTAAGTGAAGCGCAAGTTAACTGGTATGAAGACTTTGTAAGTAATGATACCGTCCCTAATAGTGTCTTTATGCATACGCCGCTTATTCAGTTTGAACTTGTTAATAATTATATAGGCACATTCGGTGAACCTGTTCATCCTCAAGGTCTTGATACAGGATTCGTTGATAAAGCCGTAATTTACGGCTTAACCCAAGGGATATTTGTAGGGCATGATCATGATAATGATTTTTCCTTTATCCATGAAGGGATCATGTTAGCGTATGGGCGTTATACCGGGTATAACGCTTATGGCTTTTTAGAACTTGGGGGAAGAGTCATTCATATTGATGAGACACAATCCATGACTTCATGGATTATAACCTTAAGCAAGGTGCGCCCATGACAATTAAAGATAGCGTATTTAGTCTATTAGGGTTGTTATCATTTAGTGTATTCTTCTTCTTTTTTACAGGCAGTTTCATGATGCTTATTACGCTTCCACTCTTTATTTTCTTTATTATCTTAAGGAGGTTGGACTATGTTTGAGATTATAGCTATGCTATTTATCTTTAGTATTTTTTTAGCCTTATTCATTTCACTTGGTTTACTAATTACAAGAATCGTTCTTGTTATAAAAGATAAACAACCCGTTAAAAAAGCACTTATGATTGTTTTAGTTCCAGGTAGTATTGGCTATTACCATTACTATCCTAATAACACCCCTTTTAAAATGTGGTATCAACGACTAGTTTTACTCATGTTTATCTTCACGTTTATAGGAAGTATTTATGTCGCTTTTTTAAATATTCCTGAACTTGCCCATTAGTTTTTTTATAGTATCTAATTAATATTTAAAGGCACTAACTGTTTGAGTATCAACCAGTTAGTGCCTTTTACTTCACACTATTTTCAATGCTTTTTTATGCCATGCATAATTGAACATTAACATGATATAACCAATGAATATAAACCCTAAAAGGAAAATCAAATCATAAGTTATCCATGAAACATGATCTTGAAACAGTGATATGACCGGAATATGACTATCAAATTTCGGATTTAAGAAAAACATATTAAACGTTGAGGGATTTCCTGATAAATTGAACAAGCTATTCATGATAACTGCGAGTATTGTTACACATATAAATACGATTGTACCATCCATAAACGCTTTTATAGATGGTCTATGGATTAAAATTAGTAAGAATCCAATATAAGCCATCCCACCATGATGCACCATTGTTTGAATATTAATTCCGATAATTGGATGAAATACTGAAATTGGGTATAGCATGACTGCAACCCCTGCAAAAAAGCCGTAGGTTTGCAAGTAAGTCCATAAAGCAGTTTTTATACGTCCGCGTGTAAAACGCTGGATAACCATTGTGTACATCGGTGTACTACAAAACTGAAATGGGAATGCATACCATTGAAAACTCATCGCATCATAAGTAAATACAATTTGCTTATAAAGTTCAAAGGTCAGTATAAGCAACCCCACACTAAAAATGATTCTAGTCAGTTTATCTTCATTTATGCCTTTATACTTAATAAAGGCATAAACCATAAACACCAACCACAAAAGTGTTGCTAAATACTGAAACCATGATTCATTTATATGACTAAATGCCACTGGTTGTGACATTTTATAACTTAATAAATCTAAAATATAATACATGTGTTCACCTTCTTATTAATTCTAACTATATTAATTATACAAGAAAATAACAATGGTGAATCGGATTTTTTATAAAACTATAAAAAAGGACGAATTTTAGTTCGTCCTTTTTGTGCATTAATTTTGTTTAATAACAAAATGATGAAACGGTGCACTTGAATTAAATCTTAAAACAGTATAGTTCCCATAAGGACTATTCACAACAAACGTACTATGGGTATAATTATTCGTTTGAACCTCACCATAGTTAAGTCCATCTTCATAGCCGTTTAAATAAACGGTATATAAATAACTTGATCCCATTTCGTTGTTTATAAACGAGGCATAAAGTCCTGGTGTAATATAGCGTATCATGCCCTCAAGTTTAACGGTTTGAATTGGGGTTTGGTTGATATTGATGATGTACGTTTCGGTATTGTGATGATTCCCAAACGTATAACCATTATAAAACGATGGACTTAACGTTTCATAAATAAATGGGATGACGACTTCGCCGTTATAATTGATGGCCCCATAAAACTCATTATGTCTAAAAACGATGAGTGCTTCACGGTAGATAAATGTATGAAGTTGTGGTAATTCTACGATAGGTTTTAAGTCATTATCCACAATAGTACGTGTGGCTGAATCATAAATCCTTGTATCATTTAAACGCACTAAACTACTAAAACCTAATCCTGTGACATCACTTAAGATGTCCCCTTTTTTATTCATAATAAGTTGATAGGTTCTTTCGGTATGTAAGACATTATCATGGATTTCATAAACAGAAGCTAACCCATATTGATAAATGTCATCTTCTTTAAATGGGTTTAACGTATCAATTCGATAGTTAAACTTAAGTGTATTTGTTTCCCCGGTTAATAAATCAATGGCATAGGTTTTTAAACGGTATTTTATACCACCTACAACATAATCATAACTATTTTCTGTATCTGGTAAAGGCATCACGACTTGATAAACTAGTGACCCGTCAAAGTAAGCGACTTGGGATTGACTAACTTGTGGCAAGTTAAAACTATTGATCAGTTGTTTTGTAGAAGCATCGTATATGCGCATGGTAGACCCAACAATTAAAGCATAATACCCTTTTAAGCCAAATAACTCTAAATCAATTTTATTGGTAAAGTCTTCATTCCATCGTTCACCTTCTTGATACGTAATCAGTTCAAGTGGTATTTCAGTGCGTGCCCCGTTATTTAAATTGATTTTATACGCTTTAATTTGATTAGCACGTTCGCCTAAATCATAGGCTTCTACCGTCAAAGTACTTATAATTTCAATATAAGTAAGCCTAGCTACACCATTTTCATACAGTTCAATAATTCTAGGACTAATACGGTAATCTGCGTAGTGATTTTTTTCTATGATTTTAATGCCTAAGCTATCATAAACCTCAACTTCATTCATGTCATAAACATAAATGTAAGCCCCCATGATTGCATTGGGTTCAATCATAATAAAACGCTCCATTAAATCAATAATTAAACGGTTTTCAGTTAAAGAATACACACCGTATTCTAATCCTGTATTTACTAAGGCTAACCCTAATTGGTAAAAATAGGTTACTGCGTCATATGTACTTAAATCAATTTGATGAATGGATTCAATTTGTGAAATTGAATCTGTTGGGGCATTTAATATATTTTGGTCGATTAACTCAAGATCTAAATCAAATCGGTTACAACTACTTAAAGCAAGCATCATCAAGCCCGTTAAAAGCATAATACTTAACTTTTTCATATGTTTTTTTCCTTCCTTTTATTATTAAAACCCTTATAGCTTAACTATAAACCATTCAGTCAAATAAAGGTAATATATTTTGATTTGTTTTATGATTAAATAAAAGGTTAAGCAATTTGCTTAACCTTTTTTTGATAACCATTCATAGAGGTCTTTTTGGTCGTCGTAGCCAATATCTTGTAAACTAAATACCGCTACTTTTGGGGCTGCAAGCACAGTAAACCCAACCGTTGATAATCTTCTTATTCTTTGAAAGAGTGATCTGTTAAAGTGCATGGACTGGATATGTTTTCTTTTTGTGATAACCCACTGTCTTGCGATGACGCGTTTTCTTATGTAAAGGGTGTCTTCACCTATATAAAACCCTGCAAAGTTAAACTGACTCATCATGAGTAAAATTGAAAAAGGCAGTAAGACTAAAAACCATAAACTATATAAGCTAAAAAAACTTAATGGAATAAGCACTAAGTACATCCAAAGATTTCTCACACTATATCTAATCCAGGCTCTTTTTGGAATGCCTATAAATGTTTCATTCACTGGAATATCTGGTAATACATTCTTTAAAAAATCCTTCACTTGATTACTTTTTATAAAAGGGTGTAACTCTGTAGAAGTTAAACTATCTTCCATCTTACCACCCGCTACTTTAACTTCAATACTAACATAGTTAAAGGGTTGTCTAAATAAGCCTTGTTTAAGCACAACGGCTTGAATACGGTGCGGTTTAATCGTTAATGTTTTTTTAACGATTAAGCCTCTTGTAATTTCTATATCTGTTTCACTTTTTTTAATGGTAAAAAAAGCATGTCTAATCACATATTTAAAGATAGAAGCAATCCATGACAATAAGATGACACTAAATAGAGTGATTAGAAGAAATATAACCCCAAGCCTTGCATAAACATCTTCAAAATAAGCGATCGTACTACTTGGTAAAAATGCAGTGATTTGGCCTAGTAAAAAGATCATAAATAGTAATACAACGATAAACCCACCAGACGTAAGACCTGCTTTAAATAATTGGATGGCATCAACTTCTATCATTTTATCTTCAGGTTTAAGTGTTTCTTCACTTTGGACGACTTTCTTGTTTTCTGTAAATAGTTGTTTAATTGTGTGCGCTTCATTTAAGCGTGTCGCATCAATTGAGACTTCTGATTCATCTAAGTTTCCAGCGGTCTCAATACGTATGCTTGAAAGTCCTAAAAGTCTTAAAATAATGCCTGCTTCTAAATTAATGGTTTGGATTCTTTCTTTTTTAATATAACGATGTTTTTTAATCATGACCCCTGATTTAATGGTGATTGCATCTTCATCATAACTATATCTAAAAAAGAACCATTTAAGCGAGCCAAATAACGCACTAGTTCCAATGGTGATTAATGTAAATAGTAACGCCCAATAATCACCAAACAGATCTAAATCTGTGCCAACTACTGAAAACCCAGCCACTAAGATAATCGGAATAATAAATCCTTTAAGTTCTTTAATTGCCCCTGTAAAAATCGTGATGGGATGTTGGCGTTTAAAATTAGACATCGTCATCACTTTGTTGGATTAATCCACTGATTTTAGTGTGTAAGGTTTTAGCGGTTTCTATTTTTAAAGCAGGGATTTTATGGTTACTACCCGCGGTAGTAACCGAAAGCGATGCAAGATTAAAGAGTCTTAATACTGGCCCATAAGCAATATCAACATGCTGGACTCTATTCATCGGAATTAAACTTCTTCTAATAACGATAATTCCGTATTGAATATCGATTTCATTTTCTTTAATTTCATAGCCCCAATAAATCATTCTTATTTTTGGAATCACGAAGATTTGTAAAAGCCCAAGGATACCAAAAAAAACATAGCCCATAACTGCTGGCCATAAAGGAAGTACTGGTACATAAATTCGGACTATCACATAAGTTGTTGGAATGAGTAATTCAATAATCCATGCAATGAGTCCGTTTAAACGCCACGCGTTTAAAGCACTAATGGGAATTCTTTCTTTAGGTTTATCAATCATATAAAACCCTCCAGTCATTCTTATTATACTTAGTTAAAGGGCAATTTAACAGCCCTAATATTTAAATCCCCTTGAATCAGGGCAAGGGGATAGTTAAATGTATTCTTTTAAGTGTTCATGTGATTTAATCTATTCCATAAAAACTAAAACTGCCATCGAACTGATTGTTAAACTTTACTTCTTTAACCGATAATTAAATATATCAATTATTTAATTATCACAGGTTCTAGTTCAGTTGCAGGATTAACTTTATTAAGCTCAACAGTTAGTCTTTTTAAGACACGCTTTTCTTGTAAATAAATAGGTAAGTACATGGCGTATAAACATAATGCCGCAAATGGTAAATAAAGGGCTAAGTAAAATAATATATGGACATCAATTAATGCATTAAACATTTCAGCCGGTGCACTTAATAAGAACAATTCATCAGAACCGCCATACCTATAGGTTGCATACCCTGATATAAAGGCATAAATTGCTAAAAAGACGATCGATAGATGTAAATCTTTTTTAGTTGGTGTAAAACCTAAGGTTCTATATCCATAAACCGCAAGCCATGCAATCGTTGCATGCGCACCAAAATAAGTCCAACCATTCCAGCTATCTAATCCCCAAACCGTATCAAAAAGTAAAAATGTAAGGAGTGTTCCAAAGGCATAAAAATACATGATTTTAAAGACTTTCTCATTTTTAAATGCTACTGCATAAGTTAATCCATATAACGCGATACCACACAGTGGTATGCGAAATATTGAGCCATTTAAGACTCTATTTTCAAACACACGCCATTCAAACACAAAAACAAGCCCTATTAAAATTATTCTAATCAGTCTTTCATGCTTGCTTTTACCCATTTTAGGTCCAAAGACCCATAGTACGACTAAAGTAAGGATAAGACCTAAAAGTAAAAAGATATGCGTACTACCAAACCAAGTAATGGTGTTGCCCACTTCAGAACTAAAAAAGTCTTTTATCATGATTTAATCTCACTATTCTATAATCTATAAATCTAGTCATATTATAGACGATTTATAGATTTTCAGAAACCATTATTTTTTTACCTGTTGTACTGGCATAATATGACCCTAGCGCCACCATAATAAGGGCGATGTAAAAATTAAGCGTTGGATTATTTAAGAAAATAATGATTGGAAATGTGATGACTATAGATTCTTTACATGCTATAGTCATACATTTTATTCTATGCATGATATAATTAGTGAATAAAATGTTAACTAATAAGTTACTAGAAAGGACTAATATGAAAACGATTATTATTGGTGGGGTAGCTGCAGGCATGACTGCAGCAGCAAAATTAAAACGCTTGGATGCGAGTCATACGATACACGTTTATGAAAGAGGAACAGATTTAAGTTATAGCGGGTGTGGGATGCCTTATTTTTTAGGCGATATTGTCAGTGACGAAAGTAAATTAATCGCAAGATATCAAGATGACTTTAAAAAACAAGGCATCGACGTTTTCTTAAAACATGAAGTTTTATCGGTTAATCCAACCAATAAATATGTAACTGTTAATAACTTAATATCAAAGGAAACGTTTGTTGATAAGTACGATCACTTAATTATTGCAACAGGAACGATTGCTAATAAAACACGTGTAAAAGGTCGTGATGATCATAAAATTTTTATGCTTAATCAACTTCCAGATATGAGAAAGATTAAACCTGAAGTCATTAAAGGCAACGGTGTTGCAATTATTGGTGGAGGTTATATAGGCGTTGAGTTGGCTGAAAATTTAGCCCATAAAGGATTAACAGTACATATCATTCAACGTGGTAATCAACTGTTAAATGTTTATGATTATGAGGTTGCTTTAAAAGCAAAAACCGCACTAGAAGCGATAAACGTTCAAGTGCATTTAAATGAAAATCTAATGGCTTATGAACGTCATCATGACACATTAAATGTCATAACGGATAAAGCACATTATCCTGTTGATTTCGTGATTGAATCCATTGGGGTTAAACCAAACACCGACTTCGTCAACAATATTGGATTAGCTATGTTAAAAAACGGTGCCATTATAACGAATGACCATGGTGAAACAACAGTACCAAATATTTATGCCGCAGGCGACTGCGCTGCTTATTATCATTTAATTAAAAATGATTACGTCTTTGTCCCACTTGGAACCCATGCGAACAAAACAGGGCGTGTCGTTGCAGAAAATATAGCCGGTTTAAACACTACTTTTCCAGGTATTATAGGCACGAATATTATAAAAGTCGCTGATTTAGCTTTCGCTAAAACAGGGATTGGCATCGATGAGGCTAAACAGTTAGGATTTGACTATGACTATGTTGATGTAACAGCGTTACATCAAACAAGTTACTATCCAGGCGCAAAAGAATTATTTATTCGTTTAATTTTTGAAAATAACACAGGGCTAATAAAAGGCGCACAACTTGTGGGTGAAAAAGGCGTTTCAGACCGAATAAACATTATGGCATTAGCCATAATAAAAAAACTAACTGCACAAGAGTTTGCGCAGTTAGACTTTGCGTATGCCCCACCATTTTCCCCTGTATGGGATCCATTACTAGTAGCCGCAAATCAAATTAAAGTTTAATTTGATTTATTACTTTATCTTTCCAACTTTGTGGGATGGTTGAAACTTGTGCGAATATTGCCCCAATCATCGTATTTCGATCAGCTATTGCTCCCCCTAATAAAGCGTTATAACGTACAGCTTCTTCATATGAGTTTGTATGATATAAAATATGAATAATTAGTGGTATTGAAAACTTAATGGCACATGCACGACCCGAATAGTTTTCAATAAACATGTTAGGGTCTTTAATTTCAAGGGCTTTTGAAAGTTCGGTTTCTGCCATTTTAGGACCAAGCTGAATCACTGATTCTATCGCTTCTTTTAGCCCTTTTTCTGGTAATTGTTCAAACAATAAATCGAACATTTTAAAATACTCATAATACGTTTCGTCTTGGGAATAGACTTGGGTCAGTTCCCAAGCTTTTTTACTGTCTAGTCCAAGTTCTTTACAAACTAAGTAAGGCATAAATCCAACTAAATGGTCATCGCTTACTTGCTGTTTTGGATAATCTATTTCAAGACTTTTAGCGAGAATTTCTAACACATGCTTTTTGGCATAACTTTCAACATACCCTTGATAAGTGCCACCTGGTTTAAATTGTTGATAAAGTAATTTAGAGTAATCAAGCTGTGAAAAGTCTTTGTTATTTTTCATTGCTTGATAAAGCCATTTTAAAATATCTCCTTGAACAGTTACATCTCCTAATTCGTGAGATGGATAACTATAATAAGCTGTTTCTGCGTTTTGATAATGGGTTTGATTTTGAACTAAAAATAGAATTGATTGTTTTGAGGCAAGGGTTTCTAGGTATCCATGATCATAGATCCAATGAATCCCTAGCGTTGCCGCATTAGCGATTAAGCCAGGTAAAATATATTTTTCCATAAGTTTGCTCCTTTACTCAAGTTCAACACCTAAACCGTGAACAATTCGGTTCACATAATTAAAATAAGCAATTATATGATTCACATCAAATATTGTTTTATCACTTAGTCCTAAATTTCTTAAACCAATGATGTCTTCTTCAACGACTTTGAATGGTTCTTTAGTGAGTTTTTCTGCATACGTACAAATCATTAAGTCTAATGCACTGAGTCCTGCTTTATGATAGTCATCGATGATTTTTTCCATAAGAGATTTATCTTTAGTAACATGCGCTAAAGCACTTCCATGATGACCCACACAATAAGGACACGAGTTCGCTTTTGATACAACGACCCCAATCATTTCTCGCTGCATTCTAGATAGAGCCCCTTCTTTGAACATGATTTGCTCATAAAGCTGCATATGAATGGCTAAGACTTCAGGTCTTACACTGTGAACCTTTAAGACATTCGCAGTGGTTTCTTTCGTTCTTTTTTCTGCGCCTTCATAAATTTCTTTTAATAATTGATTCTCTTCTTTACTTATTTCTTTAATCCAAGCCAATTGAATTCCTTCTTTCTATAATGTAATCACTTTTGCATCACTTTGTAAACACTGGGTTAATAGTTCTCCTGTATATATAACGTTAATGTTTAAATCCGTTAAAGCTTGTTCTATGTTTAAATCAATCGCACATTTTTTGCACGCATACACTTTGATGCCTAGTTTTAACATGAGTGCAACCCGTCTTTTTGTTTCATCATCACTAACAACAACATTTTGGGATGCACCCCAAATAATGACTTCAACTTCATCCCACCAGCCATTTTTCTTAGAGGCAAGAATATAGGGCGTAATCATTTCGTTTACATCTATCATATTATCGCTTTTCCAAAGTACAACTAACTTGTTCATCTCATCATTCCTTTAAACTATATTTTAGTTCATTATACCGTCGTTTTAAGTAATGTTATAAACGATTCTTTTGGTAAAGGTTTTGAATAATAAAAGCCTTGAATAATATCTACACTTAATGCACTCACAAACTGATCTTGTTCAAGGGTTTCTACTCCTTCTGAAACAATCGTAAACTTTAACTGTTTCAGTAATGAAACAATGCCTTGATAAATCATTGTTTCATTAGATGAATTATCAATCAATTTAGGTAAAACCGCTTGATCAACCTTAACAATTGATGCATGCATCAACGAAAGTACTGTTAAAGAAGAATTCCCTGCTGTAAAATCATCAATTTCTATGGTGATGCCTAATTTAAAAATGCCATCTAACAATGGTTTAATCGCGTTATAATCCACAGCGATGGACTCGGTAATTTCAACACTGAGATGTTTAGGATTAACTTGATGTTTATCAATCATTGTTTCAAGGGTTTTAGCTTTTAGGTTTTTAAGTGTGATTGTTGAAAGATTTGTGGATACTTTAAAGGTTTCTTCTAGCAAGTCTTCTTTAGCTAATCGTTTAATCAGTCGACACGCATTATCAAAAGAAATTAAATCTAAATCATAAATTAAGCCACTTGCTTCTGCAATATAAATATATTTACTAGGCGAAACCAGTGTTTCTTGATTAAGCCATCTAGATAATGCTTCTGCACCGATGATTTTTTTAGTTACAGAATCATATTTCGGTTGGAAAAATGACACAATGTCTTCATTTTTTAAAGCACTTTCGATATGTGCTTTAAAGTATGTTTCTTCTTCCATTTGGTGAATAAAATCGTCTTTAATAAGTAAAACATGTTGTTTAGACTTTTCAAGTACTTGATGGGCATAATCAAAAATTTGTAAGATTTCTTGGATGGGTTTTGTAATAGAAACCTCATGATCAAAAGTGATAATTTTAGCATTTAAATTAAAGGTTTCAATATGATTGTGTCCTTTTAAAGGTTTATCAAATTCTGAAATAATTTGCTTTATATCAATAGGATATCGTGTCATTAATAAGTGTGTCGCTTCTTTTATTTCATATATATCAGCATCAGGGACAATGCTTGAAATTTTATCTTTAACCATCATTTCGATCATCGGTGAATAAGAGATGCCACATACATTAATAATTTCTTGAAAATTATTAATACTAAAATACGTGAGATAATAGTCTGCTAAGTCTAATGTTTGTGCTTTTTTATACAGTTCATATTTTGTTTGTAATCCTGTATGGGGATTTCTTAAAGATTCTATTTCAAGTGTGATTTTTAATAGTGTGTTACTTAGATAAGTAATGTACCCCATTAATCCAATAAAAAAGGTAAACGTAATGATTACTAAACCGGGTGAATCTAGAAGATTAGTTAGTAAATAACTCATAAAAATAACCACAATAAATAGCGCAACGAATAATCGTTTTTCCTTCATTTAACCCCGCCTTTCTTTCTTTATTGTACCATGATTTAAGATGAAACGGTGTTTCAACAGTCTTACTTCACCTTTAAAGGCATAATATTTCCCTAGAGTTATTAAAATAAGTACGATATATGAATAATCATAAAGCCTTCTAAGAAGATAATCAAAGAAAATATGGCTTTATGTCATAACATATAACCCTATTTAAAATAGTTTGATTTATTTACGCATTAGAAATTCTCGTAAACCCCTTGGGGTAAAGCCATTGTTTACCCATAACCTAACATTGTTTTTTAATGGAACAATTAAATCAACTACTGCTTTAAGTTCTTGTTCTGTGGTAATCATAACTTGATGATTTTCTAACACTTTAAGTAACCGATCAACCCCGTATTCATAACGGGCTAACCAATGTATTTCTCTAACGCAATCCATAACTTG
Source organism: Liberiplasma polymorphum (assembly GCF_043951795.1). Taxonomy (NCBI): domain Bacteria; kingdom Bacillati; phylum Mycoplasmatota; class Mollicutes; order Liberiplasmatales; family Liberiplasmataceae; genus Liberiplasma; species Liberiplasma polymorphum. The sequence continues at coordinate 60,829 of NZ_JBIOAG010000007.1, forward strand.
AGCTATCGTTAGAAACTGATTTTTTAAATAGTTTTCTAATGCTTTTACTTCTTTTGTCTCTTCTAAAAAGTCATAGTAAGCATAGCGTTCAATCAGCCTTTTACTAGGTACGTAACGTGGTTTTGTTTTTTGGATAGATAGTAATAATTTATAGTCATCTGGTAACAGTGAACGATGGACAAAATAGTCATCTATTAATATCACTTCATTACTTTCTAATGTCTTTTTATCCATCCCTTTAAATGTTTCTATTTTTGGATAAGCTTTATTATAAAGTTCTAAAACAAACGTTTTCTTAACAACCCCATAAAAATGGATTAAGCCTACTATTTATTCATGGATAGCTTTCATATGTTCACCTCTTTATCTAATAGTAACGAAATTATAAATCTTTAACAATGACTTTTTTGCCAGTTGTACTGGCATAATAAGAACCTAGTGCCATTAAAATAAGGGCGATATAAAAATTAAACGCTGGAACTTCTAAGAATATGAGTATTGATAATAGTGCCCCAACAAATGGCGCAAAGGCATAAAACGTACTCGTTTTAGCCGCCCCAAGTGCTCTTTGGGCGGTAACATAAAAGAATATACTAAGTCCATATGCAATAAAGCCTAAAAGTAATGTCCATACCACTGCGATATGATTAATGATCACTTCATTAAGCGTAAACGCAATGATTAAAGAACCTAACCCTGAAAATAGCCCTTTAATGACCACAACCATTAAAGGATCATTTACTGATAATCTTCTTGTAAAGTTATTTTCTAGCCCCCATGAAATGGTGGCTAGTATAACAAATAAAGACCCTAGTGAAAACTTAAAAGCACGGATATCTTCAAACGATAAAAGCATACTTGCAAGCGTGACTAAAATAATCGCAACCCGTAATCTTTTAGGAATCGCTTCTTTAAAAATAAACGCCGCAAATAGTGCGGTTGCGACTATTTCAAAATTATTGAGTAACGCCACATTCTCAGGTTGTGACCGACTTAATCCAATCATGAGTAAAATAGGCGCAATAATATCTAATATAATCATACTAAGAATAGAAGGCAGTTCTTTTTTTGTAAAAGGTTTATAGGTCATCACACGCATGCGTTTTCTTAATAAGGCAATCCCGCTCATCCCAAAGCCTGCCCCTAAATAAAGGTAAACGTCAACTGATGGACGTCA